>NZ_JBNHEQ010000099.1:0-13195 GCF_050016015.1 Dapis hubbardiae BLCC-M172 | reverse complement strand
GCACAGCTTAAGTTTTAGCCGTCTAACGTATCCTACTTGACCGACTAAAATGGTGCGTTACGAGGGATTCCTAAATACTTTGCACAGCTTAAGTTTTAGCCGTCTAACGCACCCTACTGGACTTCCTTTTTCCTTCTTACTTCTTCCTTCAAAATGAAACATCAAGAATTACCAATTATTGGTTGGCGAGAATGGATAATTTTACCAGAAATTTGCATTAGTAGAATTAAGGCAAAAATTGATACTGGTGCCCGTTCTTCTGCTTTACACGCTTTTGATATTAAAACTTTTGAAATTGACGGGAAACGGATGGTAAAATTTAAAGTTCATCCCCAACAAAAAGATACCAATCTAATAGTAACTGCTGAAGCAGAATTAATAGATGAACGAAAAGTTCGTAGTTCTAGCGGGAAAGTAGAATTACGTCCTGTCATTTTAACTGAAGTCAATTTAATGAACAAAAAATGGCAAATTGAATTAACTTTAACTAATCGAGAATTAATGGGATTTAGAATGTTGTTAGGGCGACAAGCTGTACGGAATAATTTCTTAATTAACCCTAGTAAATCTTATTTAGATATAAATTCAAAATTCAGTAAAAAAAATGGTAGAAAACAACAAAATGAAAATCGCTGTTTTATCTACTGACCCCACTCTTTATTCTACTAAAAGATTAGTAGAAGCAGGAGTTGAACGCGGTCACGAAATTGAGGTTATTGATTACCTTCGTTGTTATATGAATATTACTTCAATGAAGCCTCAAGTGATTTACATGGGTGAACCTTTGGAAGGATTTGATGCTATTATTCCTCGCATTGGTGCTTCTCAAACATTTTATGGTACGGCAGTTGTTAGACAGTTTGAAATGATGGGAGTTTTTACTGCAAATCCTTCTCAAGCCATTTCTCGGTCTCGCGATAAATTACGTTGTTTACAATTATTAGCTAGAGAAGGAATAGGATTACCTGTGACTGGTTTTGCTCATTCAACTAAAGATATTGATGGTTTAATTAATACTGTTGGTGGCGCTCCTTTGGTAATTAAATTATTAGAAGGAACTCAAGGAATAGGAGTAGTTTTAGCTGAAACTTATCAAGCAGCTAAGTCAGTTATTGAAGCTTTTCGTGGCTTGAATGCTAATATTTTGGTACAGGAATTTATTGAAGAAGCAGGCGGTGCAGACTTGCGATGTTTTGTAGTAGGAGATAGAGTAATAGCTGCTATGAAAAGACAGGGAGCTGAAGGAGAATTTCGCTCAAATTTGCATCAAGGTGGTAAAGCAGAAAAAATTAAATTAAGCCGAGAAGAACGCTCAACTGCTACTCGTTCAGCTAAAGCAATGGGGCTGAGAGTTGCAGGGGTAGATTTATTACAGTCTAATCATGGCCCAGTAGTGATGGAAGTGAATTCTTCTCCTGGTTTAGAAGGAATAGAAACTGCTACAGGAGTAGATATTTCTGGTAAAATAATTGAATTTTTAGAGAAGAATGCACAAAAACGTCAAGTGCGCGATCGCATTGAAGGTTGAAGAAGTAAGAAGGAAGAAGGAAGAGCTGAATTAAAGGATGAATATTAAGTGGGGTGGGACAGGCATCCTGCCTGTTCCTGCCTGTCACAAAATATCAGGAACGGGCAAGATATATATTCCACAAAACTATTAACTAGCTATCAGCTTTTCCTTACGGAATGCTACGCAAACAGCATTTGGCTGTCAGCTAAAAATTCGAGGGTTTAAGTCCCCCACTATATTTGAAAAAATTAGTGGTGCGTGTTAATGGGGGATTGAAACCCCCATTATACACCTTGAAAAGCTGATAGCTGAGTGCTGAGTGCTGACTGCTACTTCAAAATCATACCGCATTTCTGCAATACCCCTATTTTGAAGTATTCACAGAAACTACATTTTTAATTTCTGGGCAGTGGGTTTTAATTGCCTGTTCGACACCATCTTTCATGGTTAATGTTGAAGCAGGGCAGTTACTACAATTTCCCACTAATTTTACTTCTACGGTATCCGGCAGTTTAATACCTACTAACTCCACATTACCATTATGGCTTTGCAAACCTGGGCGAATTTGATCTAACGCCTGTTGAACCCTAATTTCTAAGGGTGGTGTCGGTGGTTTAACTAATTCGTGGTAGCGCAATAAACCATAAACTACTTCATCTTGCACTGCCTGACGCAATGCTGGCATAGACTCTTGTTTAACACTACGAATTAATCTGGTTAGGGCTTCTTTGTGTAATGCTTCAATAGCATTTTTTAACCCTTCAACCACTGACTTTTGATTTTCATCCCAGTGAGCGATCGCCTGTTCAAAGTGGGTAATGTCAGATACCAAAGCTTCGAGACTAACAGACTCTTGCAAAGGAATTTTGGCTTGAGTCATTTCAGTTATCAGTTATCAGTTATCAGTTATCAGTTATCAGTGGATTTGTTGCATGAAAGTATATAGCTCCTACACAAGCAACTGTATATGTACTTCATCAGGCGCGGAAACTACTGTAACTATTGGACAATAGATGAATCAAACATCAACATGATACATGAAAAGGCTGAAACTTTTACCTGTAAAAGTTTTGAGATTTAATCAGCCCACCCTAACTATTGGACAATAGATGAGTAGAACATCAATCATCGCTAAACAGAGTTTCATGTGCGAACCAAAGCAGAATGGATGTTCTATAACTACTTTTATGCAACAAAGCCGTTATCAGTTATCAGTACCTCCAGTTTGAGTCGGAGGCAAGAAAATCAGAATTTATTTCTTATTTCAATTTCACATCTTTGAGCAAAAATGGCATAGCAATTCCAGTTGCTAGACTAGAAATAATAATTGGGAACAATAATGTTGTTTCCATTTGCGCCATTATGATTAAGATTAAAGCACCAACTGCAGTTGCTAAAGCTACTTGTCTGAAAAAGTAAAATGGATTCCGTAGCAGTTTACCTTTGAGTAATAACTTGGTACTATACCAACCAACTTCTAACATAATAATTAACTCCTAGTTTCAATATTGTAGAGTAGAGTGCATATTAGGAAAACAATTGCAAGACTTTGAGATTGCCACGTTACGCTACGCTTCACTCGCAATGACATTCAAAATCCCTGCATCCGTGCCAAAATCAGTGTCTTGCTCTTCCATCTAAACAAATTTCAAAATTGCCAAACCAACAACAACTGCCGGAATTACACCAGCAGGGCCAAACAAACCGCCAATCATAGCAGCTAGATTATAACCTAAATCCTTTCCTGCTAACCATATTCCACCAATAGCACCACCAATAATTGAAATTCCGCTAGCAACTCCTAGCCAAAATATGGCAGTCAGTATTGTAATTTCTCCATTCGCTAAGTTACTGACAAAAATGTGAATGCTTGGTACTGCATTCAAGTTTGTAATTAGACTATTGATAGTGCTGAGTAAATTACTCATTTTTATCCTCCTAAATTATGTTGAAATCTCCTATTTTCTAGGATTTAGTGAATTTAGTTGGTTTCAGACAACAATAATTCAGCTTCGACTGCTGACAATGCCTCCGAAACTACATTCGCTCTATCTACTTCGCTATACTGACAAAAAATTTCTTGTGCTTCTGCATAAAGATTTTTTGCCTCCAGCAAATTTTGGTAATTTCCTGCTTCTGGGTGTTTTGGGTTATCAGGTAAATTATATAGCAGGTTAGCTTTATTAGAGATAGTTGTCGCATACTCTAATGGTGTATCTTTAGCAGTCCGAACTTTCAATGCTTCATTGTATGCACTCAACGCCCGCAAATTATTTTCTACCGGATGCAAACTGGGGAGATATTGCAAAGCATTAGCGAGGTTATTTTGCAACATCGCATATTCCTTGGGATGTTCGATCAGGTTAACTGCTTTTAACGCTGACTCAAATGACTGTACTGCCATTGCTTGTCGCATACCTTCTCTTTCTGGAGCTAGACTCATTGAGAGATAGGCGATCGCGATATTATTCTGCAATATGGCGTATTCTTGGGGATATTTATCTGCGGTAAATGTTAATAATGCTCGTTGAGATGCTTGTACTGCCTGTTGCATCGTTGCCAAATTGTAGGGAACTAATGCTTGCAACACTAACCCCAAATTCATTTCCACTTCTGCTAAGTCTTCGGGTACTGCTTGTTCCCGTAATATTTCTAGAGAAGTTTCATAAGCTTCTTTTGCCTCTAGTAATAAATCTGGTCCTTCTGCCGGAATTGTCCTCAATGCTGTTGCCATTCCTGCTAATGCTCTTGCTTGCATTAGGGGATAACCTTCGCTAGATAATTCTATTGCTTGTTGATATAGAGAAATAGCATCATGTAGTTGTTTCGCATCTTTTGGTTTTTGTTGCAGTCCAGTTGCCATATCAATTAGCATCTGAATTTTTTCTAAAACATTTGCCGACTCTGACTCTATAGCATTTAGGGCTGCTTTTACGCTGGTATCACTAATAGTTTGAAGCACAATTTTTAATAGTTAATATTTTTAACAAAAATCTTTACGTTTTTTTTTCACTATTTAATTTATTTACATTAATATATCAATCTACATTAATCACTATCTTAATTCTTTATATTATTTTAATATCAAATCCGGTAGTATCGGTAGAATTGAAGACCGTAGGGGTTTGGTCTCCAAACCCTCTACAAACTAGGAGTTTTCACTCTTTTCTGATGATAAAACCTTATTCTCCAAAGCAAGCGGATTTGATATAATATAGTAATACTCAATGATTTCCCAGCAAAAAAATGTAGGGGGTTTGCTCTCCAAACCCAAGGGAAAATGGGATTTGGAAACCAAACCCCTACAATAAAATCTTACAACTGAAATAGGATTGCTATATTTATTTTGAAAATCAAGAGCAAGTGGGCAAATATTCAAAAGTTTAACATCAGTAAATGAGAACCTCTATTTGCCTAACCTAAAATGATTATTTCAAATTTTTCCTGTTTCAATATTGTTCAAACTTTGGCTGGCGATGCTATTTCTTGAGAACCACGCTCAAAGGCGATCGCCTTAGCAATAGATTCTGGTAATTCCTGCAAATCATCTGTATCTTGAGAACCACTTAAAGGAGATACAAAAGTATAACAAGGGTCACATTCACCAGTATCATAAACCTGAAGAATCCAATAATCAGGACATCCTTCTATTCCCACTTCAACAATGTACCAACTAGGTTCTTGTTTAGCGTATCTAATAGTAAACCAATCTTTTTCTATCTGAGCAACTTCTAAATCATTACTCAAAAAATCAATTGCTAATCTTTCTGCTTCTTTTTGAGAAAACATAATATTAACTATTTATAATTAGGTGTTAGGTTTTAGATTAAATTTAATTTCAATTAAGTTGAGCAAACTAAAGAGTAGGAAGAATAGAGAAGAAGCGTGTTTTATACTTAATCTTCCACTCCTTTACTCCCCCACTCCCTTACTCCCCCACTCCCCTACTCAAGAAAGTATTATTAAATTACTATTACTGGGCAGAAGCTTCTGCAGTCTTTGGATCGGGATATAATCCTAATTGTTTAGCTAATTCACGCGCAAGATGGAATAAAAATTTAGCTCCATCTTGATTTCCATGATGAATTTGTGCTTGACCTACTTGCATTAAAACTGAAACAAAACCAGCATCAACCAGCTCAATATTTTCATCTAAAACATCAGGTTCTTTGCCATTTGGGCATTGAACTAATTTATCAATTAATTCATAATATTGTTCTTGTCTTTGTTCTTCCATGATAATTTCCTGTTATTTTTCTGTTTAAACTCTCCACCAAATTCTTACTATTTGATGTTGATTATTTTTAATTAATTAGTGACAGGTATAAATCCCTTACTAATTTATTCAGACTCCTTTTTTCATCCCTACTTTTTCCGCTCAAAACTGTTGATAATTTCTTGCAAAACCTTTTCAGCAGAACGCTGAACTATAGGGGAAAGTTCTAGACCAAAATCTAAATTTTCAGCTTCTATTAAATAGACAATTACATCTTTAGGAAAATCCTCCTGAAAGATTTTTCTACCTACCGCTAGAGCATTATCCCAACGAAAATCATGCAAACTATAACTAGGTTCTGGCAATGCTTCCAACTCAGAACTAGGAACCTTAAATATTGCACCAGGTTCCGAACCTGTCGCACTAGCATCTACAATAATTAATTGCTGAGTACCCCGCGCTTGAAACATTACTTCCATTCCCGCAGTACCGCAGTCATAAACCCGGACATTAGGAACAGGATGTGCAGCCAAATATTGTTGCAGGCGTTGAGCAATAATTACTCCCACCCCATCATCACTACGGTTAAGATTACCGCAACCGATAATTGTCAACATTATTTATTTGTTAAATGGGGTTTTAGATGTGCTGAAAAGTAGATTTTATCCAGTTTATTAACTTCACGTCCTCAACAATAACCCGTTTTTTCAACTATTTTTGTAACGTGGTAACATATATTTGAAGTCAGAAGTCAGCAGTCAGAAGTCAAAAGTGAATAATAAAATATTTAGATTCTTATATAGAATCCGCTTGAACAGTCGTCCGCAGCGACGATAGGAAGCAATCTCGGCGCACCTCTGAGATTGCTATCCGTTCCGGAATGCTCCGGAAACCTTCCACGGAGTGACCGTCGCTGCGGACTGAGCTATAGTAATTATCCAGATTCTATATTAGCGATCGCCCTGCGTGCTATTTTGGAAAAAAAACACTACCATTGAATTATTAAAAATATGATGATTATAAGAAAAGCTTTAGATTCAGATTTAGATGATATACTCTCTGTCGAACGTGCTGCATTTGGTTCAGAGGAGGGACCTGAAATTGTGCAAAAGTTGCTTGGAGACGATAGCGCTCAACCAATTGTTTCTCTAGTTGCTTTCCAAGAAGATAGAGCAGTCGGACATATTTTTTTCAGTAGAGCTACTCTGGAACCAAATGTTCCCTTATCACTTTCAATTCTCGGTCCCCTTGCCGTTATTCCTGATGCTCAAAAACAAGGTATTGGAGGTAAACTCATTAAAAATGGATTAGATATTTTATCGGAATCTGGAGTAGACCTCATTTTTGTTCTTGGTCATCCTACATACTATCCGCGTTTTGGTTTTAAACCAGCAGGCAATCTTAGGTTTGAGCCTTCCTATCCCATACCAGAACAAAACGCAGATGCTTGGATGGTTCAAGAATTGCGTCCAGGAATAATTGGAAATTTTAGAGGAAAAGTTATCTGTGCAGATAGTTTGAATGAGCCAAAATATTGGCGCGAATAATGAAGTTATAGGAAACCCGATTACAATAGACCCGTTTTGAGCAAATCGCAAAACCCTGTAGAGACCTTGCATGCAAGGTCTCTACAAATTAGAAAAGTCAAAAGTTATTTTTGTCAATGGTATTATATAAAATCCGGTTATATAGTAATCGTAAAATTACTTCCTCTTAATACAGGTTTTCTATTGAATAGAAAATTGAAAAATTCATACTATTCAAATTCTTTCTTTGTCCTGACTCCTGACTCCTGACTCCTGACTCCTAAGCAATACGATAACTATAGGAATTACGCAGACAAACCCAGAAACCGGGTTTTTTCCTAAATATCTATTATAAAACAACGATTTATCTAAGAAACCCGGTTTCTTTGCGTAAGTCCTAAACTAATTACCCGGATAATATATTAAAGTTCTCAGTCTAGTAGCTGAGACTTGCGCGGTTGACGTGCAAAAAAGGTTAAGATAAAAATCAAAATTGCTAATATCAAACAACCATAAAGACCAACTTGATAAGAACCTAATTTATCTTTAAATATAGCCAAAAAAGAAGGTCCTATCGCACTTGCTATAACTAGAATCATCATTTGAAAACCAGAAATAGAACCCAAATAAGTTCTCCCAAAAAAACGCGGTAAACTTACTGCTGATAAAGTACCAAAACATCCCCCACTAATACCAAATCCCACAATAGTTAAAACCCTAAATAAAGGCTCACCAAAATTAGTAATAGAAGCAACACCTATTATCTGACCTAGCATCATTACCATGAATAAATATTTAAGACGAACTCGATCTGCTGCTATTCCCATCAAATAACCAACAACAGTAGATACAACTGCCTTCGGTAAGAATATACTTACTACCTGCATTTGAGATAATTCTGCTTCTGCGCCAATATCAACAATATGGAAAGTAATACCTGTAAGTATCAACGCTTGTGAGGATAAAGCTAATGTCACCACCCAAAACATAATTGTGCGTAGTGCTTCAGCGCGGGTAAAATCTTCCAAGTTGTTATCAGATGAATGTTTTGTCTCAAGGGAGTTTTGAGTATGTTTTTTTCCATCCATTAATAAACTACATTCCTCTGGGTTATCACGATAAAAAAACCATCCTATTAACCCCATCCCAACACCAACAACTGCTCCCATTACTAACCAAGTATTTCGCCAACCTAAGATATTAATCAACGAACTCATAGTTAAGGGTGCAATGGAAAAACCAAAACTTACGAATACACCTGTTATCCCAGAGACAAAACCCCGGCGACGATCAAACCATTTACCTAGAGTTGTGCGACTGGTCATAGTTAACATACCTTGACCAGAAAAACGCAGACAGACAAAACCTAATACTAATATTACTAAGGCAATAGTTGAATAGGGAATTATGGGAAATGTGTTATTAATGATGGTAGCTAGGCGATCGCTAAAACTGAGGTAACACAAAGTTAAAGCTAAACCTATTGATGCACAAACAACTGTCACCCTTGCCCCAAAACGGTCTAGCAGCACTCCCCCATAAGGCAATATTAAACCACTGATTAAAGTGCCAATAAAATAGGCATTGCTTAATTGTAAGCGTGACAAACCAGTGGCAGCTAGTAAATGGTCAGTGAAAGCACTCACCCCAATAGTTTGACCGGGGGTACTCATTATTATCCCCATGGTACAAACAATTAATATTATCCAGCCATAGAAAAATGGTAAATTTTTAGGGGCAAAAGGATAATTAGGCTCTAACAAATTTTTGGGACTAATTTTCAACATAATTATGATTTTTACCCAAAGGGCTTCAATAATTGATAATGGATAATTGATAATTACCTAGCCGTTAAAACCGAGAGGATTGAAGATGAGGAAATATTATTTCTTTTTTCCCCTATCCAAGGGGAGGCTTTAAACCATAATTATTTAATTATTAATAATTAATAATTCGGTAATACTGAGATATAAGTCTAGTCAGAGCTAATATTGTAAGTGTATGTAATTATATCAAATTCGCTTAATTCGGTGTCAAAAATGTTGATCTTCAGTTTATCTTGAAAACTTTTGATAAAATAAAATTGCTTTATAGCTAGATAATAATCATTATAATTTTTCATGTTTTTTTCTATTCCTGAAAATGAGCAAGTGTTTTTCAATTTTGGCAGAATTTAGACAACAAAAAACTATCCTCAATATTATAGTACCTTTCCATGATATAATCCTGTAATAGTCATTAATAACCAGTAATTATAAATTGTATAAATTGTCTGTCAAATTTAATATATATTGTTGAGCGTGTTAAACCACCAAGAAATTATCTCCAAATTATCAACTATCAAAACAGCCATCGCCCCAATGACCTTAGCTATTTTCGCAGGGTTTATATTCGACTGGCTCAACTTTCCTGTTGGTTGGTTGCTCGGTCCAATGATTGCTGGAATTATCTATGCAATTATTAAAGGTAGTCCCCAACCATTACCTAGAATCATAATTCTGCTTGGTAAAGCGATCGTTGGTATTGCTACAGCATTTCGCTTTTCCCCAGAAACAATTAATGTAGTTACCACTTATGCTATTCCTGTCGTGGGATGTATTTTGATCACTGGTGCTTTGAGTATTTTCAAAGGCTATCTGTTGTCTATCTGGGGTGGTGTTAGTCGCTCTACAGGTTTTCTAGCATCTATTCCTGGCACTGCTTCTGCTATTGTTACCATGAGTGAAGAATTAGGTGCAGACCCTATTGCTGTTGCTATCCTGCAATATTTGCGAGTGTTATTAGTAGTCTTCATTATCCCGACTGTTAGCATTTTGATGTTTCCTGCTATTGAGCAGACTCAGACCACAAGTTTTTTATTGGCATCAGGTAAAACTACTATACCCATGTTTTGGAATTTATTAATAATAGCAGGATGCTGTGGTTTAGGAATTTGGGGTGGAAAAAAATTACGTTTGCCTTCTTCTGCTTTTTTGGGTAGCTTTATTGTTGGGTTAACTACTTTATGGGGAACGCCATACCAATTACAGGTTCCCCAATGGTTATTTGCTGTCGGGTTGTTGCTAGTAGGGATTTTTATCGGAGTTCAGTTTGACTGGGAAAATGCTCGAAAGTTGTGGAAAGCTATTTTAGTTGAAATTATGCTGGTAATAATCTTAATTATCGGTTTCTTTGTGGTGGGTTATGAATTTCATCAATTTACTCAGGTTGATTTAATTACTTCTATGTTAAGTTTTACTCCAGGGGGAATAGAAGCGATGATTGCAACTGTTAATGAATTAGGTGGTGATGCTGGTTTAGTATTAGCAATTCAACTTACTCGAATGTTAACTATTATTTTAGTTGTTCCTGGGTTGACAAATTTTATGGCTAAAAGAATGAAACGTAGTAATATTGTGTCAGAATAACAAAATAGCTGAATTATTGGAATAGATCGCTATCTAGGTAGGGTGGGCAAACATCAAGTCGATTAACTGCTAATATCAATCACCACATTTGCCCAGCCCTACAAAAAATTATCTGGTAGTCCTGCATAGTAATGCTATATAAGAAAAAGGAATACGAGGTACGAGAGCAAGATGCTCCCACTGTTGAGCCTCCGCTCCAAAGATCATGAAAATGCACGACCATTACAATGCACTACTACCAATTATCTTAATTAACCACTAATACCCAAATACTCTGATTTGTACTGGTGTATCTGGAAAATCACTCGCATTTGAGAATGTAACGGAGCTTCCTGGTACTACTGGATAAGTTATTACTTCACTACTACTATATGGGGGTACTACTATTGGGTTGCCAATATTACTGTTACATACAGCTTCATAGTCATTTGAGTAATTGGTGAAAGTCACATCTATCCAGTTAACTCCAGATGGAGGTATATCTACACATAACAAGTCTCCAGAGACGGGTAATTTTTTTACACAATCTGGAGTTTGTTCTAAATAACAATAATCTGCTGCCATTGCCTTGCTGGGGGAAACTACTGCAAAATATAGTAAACTAACAATAAATCAAACCTGAGTTGGCCTAATGCTTTTTTAATTTTTATTACTTTATCAGTAACTTTGTGTGTAAAAGTTTTCTTTAATTTCCAGAATATAACAAAATTATATTAACTATTATTTAGCTTTTCTTTATATTCCACAATTTAAAACTTCCATTACATTATTTATTACTAATATTAACAATTACATTGACCCAACATACAATCTTTAACTTTTAACTTTTGACTTTTAACTTGAGGCGATCGCAACGACTAAACCCTAAAAGTAATAAATTTAGGACTTACGCACTTTCGTACCCGGTTTCTAGGATAAATCGTTGCGCATGAGCAATAGAAGTCTAGGACAAACCGGGTTTGGGGGGTTCACATGGCTTTAGTCCTGAAATTATAGATACCAAATGGGTTCTATAATTCCTATTCCTCCTAACTCTGTAGGGACGTTGCACAGGCAAAAATGCGTTTTCCGTTCCGGAATGCTACGCAAACATGTCGCACAGCAAAACATCCCTACCTACTCCCTACTCCGGAACAGTAGAGCTGACTGATTCACGTTGATGTAATTTATTGAACCAGTTTTTTAAATTATCATATTCCAAAAGCCAATCTTCATTTAACCGAAGGTTGTAGTAACCCAAAGAACATAATACTGCTACATCTGCTATCGTCCATTCTTCATCACCTAACAAATACTTAGATTTAGCTAATTGTTGCTCAAAAACTGTTAAGAGACGATTAATTGCCGTTTCTAATCTTGTTCGATACTCAGGAGGGGCAAAATTGTTTGTCAAATTTAACTTCCATAAATTGGTAACACTATCCCCTAAATTATCTCCTAAATCTTCCCATTTACGACATTCAAGTTTTGCCTTGGGATGAGTAGGGTAAAAGTTTGGTTCTGGATAAGTTTCGTCTAAATACTCAGCAATTAATGTAGAATCCCAAATGATTGTGCCATCTTCTTCTACAAACACAGGTACACTACCAATGGGAGAAATTTTCAGAAATTCAGCTGGTTTATTCTTGAGATTAACTTCCTTGAGTTCATAATCTAATTTTTTTTCTGCTAACAATATCCGAATTTTTCGAGCCAAGTGTGATTGTTGATGATAATATAAAATTCTTTTCATTATCATATCTCCAAAGCTATAAATAAAGTATAGCAAAAAAATTTTTTTTTACTATATGTTGAAGTTTCTTTACAAATATTATTAACTAGCTATATCAGATACTTTTGTATAATTTCTAATTATGTCAAAATAAAAATATTGCTGAATTATTGGGGAGAAAAAATGTCAGAAACTGCAGATTTCGATTTAGTTATTAAAAATGTACAGGTAGTGCGCCCAAATCATAATTCGACCCCTCGCCTCGACTTAGGAATTAAAAATGGCAAGTTTGCTCACATCGCTCCAGAAATTAACCCAGAATTAGCTAATGATATCATGTCCATTGGTATCGGAGCGTGTAAAAGTTGGGAACATATCTACCGCCATATAAAGTTTTTCCTTCTCTTAAAGCTTCTTCCTCCCTGTTAAGTGTTCCCAGTTAAGTGTTCCCTACCTTTGCTATACAATACCGATGCTACCGGACATGATATGAAGTATTTGATGCCAAAGAATTATTAGGTTTTCCAGGGTTAGTAGACTCCCATCAACATATTGGTATTTATCAACCTCTACCTCAAGACGCTATTACAGAAACAAAAGCTGCTGCCATGGGTGGAGTGACAACAGGTTTAACTTATATTCGTACCGGGCAATATTATCTCAACCGAGGCGGTGCTTACAAAGATTTTTTTCCTGAAGCATTGAAACTTTCAGAAGGAAATTTTTATGTAGACTACGGCTACCATCTCGCCCCTATTAGCAGTAGTCATATTAAATAAACCCGCCCGAATGCACAAACGTAGGGGCGAGTTTTAGTCGAAAATT
>NZ_JBNHEQ010000098.1:0-36574 GCF_050016015.1 Dapis hubbardiae BLCC-M172 | reverse complement strand
TCCCTACTCCCTACTCCCTACTCCCTACTCCCTACTCCCTACTCCCTACTCCCTACTCCCTAAAACCAAGGAATTTTGTACCTCACTCTTTTTGGGAATTGCTATAGTCAAAATAATTGACACTAAATGTACCTTTGACTAAAAGGAGATATTCACTCTAATAAATGATATTTAAACTATTCATTCTTACTCCTAAATCCTAAAAAATTTCCTAGCTATTGGTAGCAAAAATTTATCAAACTGGTATAACAGACTGAATATATCAGTAAATCTAAAAAAAGAAATAGGTAGGGATTAGCAAGTAGGGGACAGATAAGAAGAAACAACTATTTTTAACCACAAAGTCATCTGGAAATATTAACTAAAATATAGCTAGTTTTCAAACAGTAAAAACTTTTTATATTAGCTATAAATCTAAATTCATTCCATAGCTTCAAGCTTTAATATTTTCTTGAAAAAAACTCTCTAATTTTAAAAACTTACCTATTTAAACAACTATGATAAATTAGATTCGTTTCTCAAAAAAGCCAGAATTTTATTTACTACGATATCTGGCATTTTTTTAGGTAAGTTATCCTCCCCAGAATTAATTAAATAAAGTTTACCCATTGGTAATAAATCAGCATAGTATTTACTCATAGAAAGAGCAATATCTGTATCTTTATAACCTTGTAAAATAAACGTTACGACTTTTAAAGAAGCCAAATTTTCTGCTAATAATTCAGCTTTTATTTCTGCCCACCTACGTCTAAATAAAATTATATTTCCTGTGGAATCAAGCAGTAATTTCTGTCTAATTTGTAGTAAGTATTTGACCTTTCTCTCAACTCCTAATAACCTAGCCAAAGGATATATTAATCGCAAAATAAAACACAAAAAAGAAGCTCTTGGAGCTAACCAACCAGAAAATTGCCAACGTACTTTTACATCAGGAATATCAATTCCTTCAGGAGATAATAAAATTAAACCCAATAATTTATCTGAATACTTAAGAGCATAACTAGCAGCTATCCAACCTCCGAGAGAGTCACCGACTAAATATATCTTTTCTAAGTTTAAAGCAGCTATATATTCATTCAAAGATTCTACCATTTGACTAATTGAGTAATGAGTAGAAGAAAATTGCGACTCACTAAATCCAGGTAAATCTGGTGCAAAACAATGATAATCTAGACTCAATCCCTCCATAATTGATAACCACTGACTACTGTCATACCAAGTTCCATGTAGAAAAACTATATTATTTGAACCAGTACCAATTTCACGCCAAAATAATAGCCCACTAGACAACTTGACACGAGAATTAAGCCATAAAAAGTGCATAAATAGTCAAAATTCAAAAGTTAAAAGTTAAAATATAAGAAAAGTTCAGGCTGATGTCTCAAATATCATCATAATCTAAATTTAGATGCACACACAATAGCTTATCAATTTAAAAAAAAGAATCTTATAAAATTTAGTCGATAGGTAAGAGGGAAAATGCAAAATGCAATACTTGCAAAAAGTATTTTTTGCAAGTATTGCTCCTCCATGGTAGTAGTTATACCAATTATCAAAAATTTGCTATATTTGAGGGCTTTATATGTTGGCAAAATTCAAGATGATAAGCGTAATATAACTTTTGATAATTGATATTCTACTGTTTATCAATAGACATCTCCAAAAATCAAAAGTAAAATCAATTATTATCCATAAATTCTCAATTATTTCTCCCTATTCCCTATTCCCTCTTTTCTGGAGATGTCTAATGATTAATGCTTGATTTCATAACTAATTTATACTTTAATTTTGTTTCCAAACCTCGCCTACAACTAACACCTAAAAAAAGTTTTAGGTGTTATACGATGCCTGAAAAAAGAATGTTACGCACAATAAGGCGAATTAAAATACTTTACATTTAGTTTCCCTTTGAGTAAACAGAAAATATCAATGGTAATAAATGGTATTTAAACTATTCATTCTGACTCAGATACTCCTAAAAAAACAGCCTAACTATTTGTAGCAAAAATTTATCACGCTTGGTATTATACCATGGATGAAAAAATAATTTCATTGATTGATAATTGATCGTAAATAATGGATAATTACCTCATGTAAAACCGTAACGGAATTGAATATAAGAAAATATCCTAGCAATTTTTTTCTCTTGAAATAGAAGGCTTTATACCTTTATTTTTTGGTAATGAATAAAAAGAGTCATTGAAAGACTTTACATGAGATGTTCCTTTGACTAAAAACAGAAACTCCACTATAATAAATCGTATTTAAGCTATTCATTCTGACTCGGACACTCTTAGAAATAGCCTAACTATTTATAGCAAATATTTATCACGCTTGGTCTTAGGTATTGGGAAAAGAGGCTCAGTATAAAGTAGTTATCAACTTCAGCATAAATGATTCATAAATGGTAAAATATAAATTTTTTGATTTAACTAATAGATACCTCCAAACAACTTTGTTATCAGGTAAGAGAATAGAATCAATTAATCAATTAATCAATTAGAGAAATGTTTAGTCTAAAATTGTCAAACCACTCAAATAATCCTTTAATTGTCGAGCATAGTCATAACTAAGATTCTGTGGTAAAGATGTAAGTTCAAAAGCTTGAACATGACTAATCTCTAAGGTGTCTTTAGCATCCATATTTCCCCGAACATCAGCTTCCACCAGAATATTAATAGAATGTACTCTTGGGTCTCGATCAGGTGCAGAATATACTCCCACCAATCGACGAATTTTTACTAATTCTAACCCTGTTTCTTCAAATAACTCCCTTTTCGCGGTAGTCAAAACATCTTCGCCCCATTCAACCATACCTCCTGGTAGAGCATATTGATTATTGTCGCGACGACGAACTAAAACTATCCGGCCATCAGGTAAAATAGGGACTACACTAGCACCCGTAAGAGGATGGCGGAATATTAAGCCAAGTACAGTTTGTCCAACTTGCCATAATCTACGCATAGGTTTAGGTATTAAAGCTAAAATAGAAAGCATTTTCAATAATTATTTTTATATCTATAACGAACAAAAACAAAAAAAGATATTCTCAAATTATCACTATACAAAAAAATTCAGTAGGGCTAGGTTGGGCCTGAAATTAATCAGTCTCAACTTAATGAGGAATTCCCTCTAACTTAGGTAGATGACTAGGGGGCATTTCAGTTATCAGTAGCTCCTCCTGTTTGTGCAGTATGACAAACCAAAACCAGGAGGCTGAAAATACCGAAGATTCTTTTTTATTCTCTCTCAACAGGAAGCTTAAAACCAAAATTTTTCGCTCAAGGTAGCTGCATCATAGGCGATCACCTTCCATCCTCCATCACTACCATTTTCATTTTATGAAGCTCCAAAAAAATCCTAGATATTGGTATTGCATTCCTCCTCAGATTCTGATACCATTTATTTATTGGTAGTCGCTCGTATATACGGATGACTTTTTATTCAATCAAAAAAATCAGTAGAAGAAGGTCTTGCGTTAAAGTAATAAATCTTGACCAAAAATCAGATCAACCAGCCCCAATGATATAACCTATGATTAACAAGATAGTCGCATCATAGGCGATCGCCTTCCATCCTCCATCAATACCATTTTCATTTTATGAAGCTCCAAAAAAATCCTAGATATTGGTATTGCATTCCTCTTCACATTCTGATACGATTTATTTAATGTTAGTCGCTCGTATATACACATGACTTTTTATTCAATCCAGAAAAAAATCAATAGGAAAATAGAAGAAAGTTTCAGCAAAAATTAATGAATATCAACCTGAAATCAGATAAACTATTCCAATGAAACAACCCAGTATTTCAGTTGAATAGGTTTGGTAAAGTTAGGAACAAACAGACAAAAAAACTCCCAACCCTTCCATTTTAACTATGTATGATTCAGGTGATGGGCAAACAGACAAATAAATAAAATTGGGCGTCGTCATCTGTTGTACTTCTTAAAATTGTCAATTACCCATCACCAATAGTTAATTGTAGTTAATCTTCCAGACTATCTATACTGAGGGGTACCATATCACCATTAGTCGTAAGTCCTAATAACATCGCTTCACTTGGTCGTATCACCTTGCCAGTAAGTACACATCGTTCCTCTTGTTGAGCTGTTGCAGGTAAACTAGCTCGAATATCCGAATGGGAAAATTGTGGCCGATAATCGCCAGACTTTTGTTGGACATAAGTCCAGAGGATATCTCGAATCAGAGCTTGATAGCCTTTATTATTAGCCAGTTTTTTCAGTCTATCCTTTAACTCCTTTTCTAGACGAATGCTAGTAACTTCCATATCAGTAGTTGAGGTTTTAGGAATTGTGTACATGATTTTTTTCTCCTTGATTTTTACCTAGACATATCTGTAATATTAGTGTAGTATAAAAAAGGTAAGATTTGAAACCCACTTTTTGAGAGCCTTCTTGTGAAATTTTCATTTATCCAAGCCATCGAACAGTCAAAAAGCAACCTATTAAAAGGTTGTGTGACTACTTCATGCTTGAGTTTGGGAAAAATATTATGTGATGGAACAGATTTTGGCATTGATTATGGGGGTTTAGGGCTACTCGAAAAAATTAATTATTTTTTTCAGATTGAACGGCCAAATATCAGGTCAAATCAATTAGGAAGGGGAAGGTACAGACCGAAAATATCTGTACATAACTCAGACTAAAAGGTATAAATATCTTTTTTCTAGCCCCCGCTTCCGAATAAACAGAAGCAGGGGCTGTTAGTTTTAAATAGGATCAGGAAGTAAAGCAATAAAAGTAAATTTTTGAATTTGGACAATTAATTGAGAAACCAGTCGCTATAAAAAATCTAAAATTTTAAATTAGGAGGTAAAGCAGTGACCAGTATGACTCAAGTATTAAACCAATCTGTAGTAGTATTTTCCCAGAATTACCTACCCATGACCCGCGTAAATATCAAGCGGGCGATCGCTCTATTGGTGACTGGTAAAGCTGAACCTCTAGATTTTGATAATGGAAGTGGCTGGCCTGTGCGTTCTCCTAGTTTGGTTTTATATGTACCTGAACAAATTCGCTTAACGATGGCCTCCCAAGAACGAGTGTGGAAAGTTCCTCCTGTCAACCGCAGGGAAGTCTTAAAGCGAGATCATCATCGTTGTCAATATTGCGGTACTACTAAGCGTTTAACCTTAGATCATGTTATTCCTCGCTCGAAAGGTGGTAAGCATAGTTGGGATAATGTAGTTACAGCTTGCGAAAGGTGCAATGCTTTTAAAGGTAATCGTACTCCTACTGAAGCAGGGATGAAATTATTAAATCAACCGAAGACACCAATACATCCGACTATTGCATTTGCTGAACAGTTCTGGCGCGAACGGCAACACGAGGTTTAGAAGTTCCTATTTTTTTGCAGGAGCAGACCGGAAAAGTTGCTCATAAGTTTCGTTAGTTCTAGTGAAGTAACTAGAGCTAAATTTTGATGCCGTCATTTGAGAAGAGAATGGCAAGGAAATTATCCTATAGCAGGGAACAGGGAACAGGGAACAGTTGGAAAAACATTTCCGCTGTCTAAGATTTATTATCAGTCTATGTCCTAAGCAAATTCTTTCTTAGCTATAGATGCCAGATGTTGTAAACAAAACTAATTTCAATAACTGCAAAGAGTTTTGAGTTTTGAGTTATAGATTAATTACTCAATAACATCCGAAGCTCTTCAAATTAAAAAAGCAGTCAGCACTCAGCACTCAGCCATCAGCAGGAGCAAGTTTTTTTAAGGTGAATGAAGGGAATTTTAACCCCTCCTAAACCATTTGGGGATTAACCCAGAGCTGCTAAAAGCTGATAGCTGTTTGCGAAGCATTCCGTTAGGAAATGCTAAAGGCTAACAGCTAGTCAAAAAAGGAGAGACCACCGGGAATGCTAAAGTTAACTTATACTGAATCTGGCTTTTATATGGAGCGTTTGGCTCAATCTCCCGAACAGTTGGTAGCACTGCGGGTAATGTTGGCTATGCGAGTTGGTCAAAAAATTATAGTTGAACCAAGTTCCGCAGCTTTTTTGCTACCTGTAAGTTTACCTGAGTTGTCGATGTTGGAGGTAGCTGTCAAAAAGGAGGGTGGGGAAGATATTGCCCTTTGTGTTGCTGATGATGAGTTTGTGGAAGTTAGTTTAGGAGGAAGTTGGATTACGGTAGATCCAGAACAAGAAAATGGAATTTTTATCACTGCCTTGAGCGAGGGGATTGAATTGTTACTTTTTAAGTTGTGGCAAGCGACTGAGGCGAATGCCTCAGTGAGTCAGGAAGCAAGTGATTGATAAAATTGTAAATAGCCAAATATAGAACCCCTGAAGGGATCTATTTAAAATTATAGATTGAGAGTAGGGGAGTAGGGGAGATGGTGAAGCAAGGGGGCTGCTTATTCTATCTTTTTCCTCTATTCTATTTCTCCATCTCCGCCAATTCAGCAATTCTGTTTGCGGAGCATGACAAACGGAAATTCTGACTCTTTTACCAAAAACCCTCGCCTTTGCTAATATTCCAAATGGCTTCTATCAGTTAAGAATGTAGGGAAGTTGCATCGAACTTCCCTACAAGAATTTCAGAAAAAATTGATTTATCATGTCTCCTTGAATACTTAGGGTTTGCTGAAAAAGTATTTTTTAAGGAGTAGGGGAGTACGGGAGTACGGGAGTACGGGAGTAGGGGAGTAGGGGAGTACGGGAGTAGGGGAGTACGGGAGTAGGGGAGTACGGGAGTAGGGGAGTAGGGGAGTAATTTTTTTGCCCAACTCTTACCCAAAATGCTGACTTTTGGAGCAACAAGAGCTGAAAACCAGGTACTTTTTCCATACTTATAGCAGTTTTCATGTTTTTTAGAGTACAGAGATTTGAGTTTAAAGAAAGAAGGAAGAAGGCTCATATTATCTAGGAGAGAAGGAAGAAGTAATGCAAGTCATGAAGTGAAAACCGCTATAAAAAGGCTAAAATCTTTATCTGTAAATGCTTTGAGATTTAATCAGCAAGCCCTACTTATACTTTGGAGGAAGGAAGGCAGAGAGCAGAAGGCACTTATGCTGAAGGGTTTCTTTCAATTGTGACTTAATTTTATACACAAACGATGCTACCGGACATGATATTATTTGCTGGAAATGTCTTTTCTATATTTAAGACTTACGCAAAGAAACCCAGTTGATAGGAGAAATCTTATATTTGAAAAATAGACATCTACCAACATAACCGGGTTTTTCGGTTCGGGTGCGTAAGTCTTGTATTTGTTAAATTGAGCGATCGCTAGCTAAAATATTTACAGCACTTTTGAGGATGGTAAGCTACAGTTGAAGACTAATATCTCTTCCCTATTTACTAAAGTGATAAAACTTTGTACCTCATTAACTCCGAATATCAAGCATTCATTCCAGCAAATAATATGCGCGAAATAAAAAATCTAAATATAGTAAAGTTTTTGCGAGTTGGTATTACGAGTAGTGCCAAAATTTTCTCTTTTTTGTTAGGAATGTGATCGCTAATCATCCAAAAGTAGTTTGAAATTAAAAATTAGACAAGAAGGGCAAAATATAAATTTAACTTATCACATCAGTAATTCAATTTTTTTCTTTTAATCAAACAAGCTCCGATTTTTTCCAAATTATTACAAAATATTTCACGGACTTGCGTTATTTCAGGCATTTGGTATCATATTTTGTACATAAGGTATTGTGCTAATGTTGTGTTTAAAACTAAAAAATTCTGTCTTGAATAAAGCTACAAGCAAGTATTTACGTTAAAATCATCCTGAATATTAAAATTTTTTGCGAAAGTGAATAACCTCAAAACAATAAATTTTATATGAGTATAAGTGCTTAAGTAATTATGGCTATTGACAGATGAATTATTTTAGGGTATAGAAATTGCTTTTCCAGATTGAAATAGAATATTTGAGGAATGCTAAAAAATAATAGAATTGATTTAGAAATCTGAAATTGAAAGTAGTTTCTAGTAAAAAATAATCTTACTTGAGTAGTCAAATACTTGAGATTAGCCAGAATAAATTTTTTGATGAGATTTTTCTAACTTCTTCCTTCTTGGTTAAATTTTTTTCTCAGAGGGATCGCCAATTAAAATATCTCAAGTCAAATTACAAAAGCGATCGTGAAAGATGATAAATCTTAAATCTAGTCTAATGTTTGAATCATACGGTTCAGTATGGCACATTGTATGAACAACTCTACTGCTTGATTGTCGAATTTTCGTCACTCCCTTACTCCCTTCCCCTCGTATGAATTCTATTTAACTGCTCTAAAGCCCATTTTGCTGTTTTTTCAACTTCAGGATCTGGGTCATATTCTGCTTGTTGCAAGAGGTTAGTTATTTGAATAATTAACTCATAAATTCGTGTTAAATCTCGGATAGCATTTTTTCTGACTTCTGCATTATCATTCTGTAGTGATATTGCTAAAGCTCTACTCATTGGTTTTAATGTTCTAGTGCCAATTTCTGAGAGAGTCGCTAAAATTAAACTTTGCTGTTTAGAATCAGAATCTATGAGTAAATTAACTAATGGTTGAACAGCTCTAGAGTCTCCTTTTTGACCAAGCTCCCAAATAGCTTGATGCCGTTTTTTAGGGTCAAAATTTTGCAATTCATTAATTAATTGTTCAACAATATTAACTTGAGGCAAAGGATAATTATTTGGCTGAGTAATATTTTTAGAATCTTGAACGATATAATTTTCGTCAGTTGATTTTGGTAAATTTAGTGGAGTTTCTTTTGGCTCATAATTATTATCTTCTTGGCGATTAATAGGAGAATTACTATCAACTATAGGAAATGTTTCTGCTTCAATTTCTTGATGATCTAATTTGGAGCTATTATAGGAAATTGGTACATAAGTATTTTCCCCTAGTTGCCCTTGTTGTGCAGGAACAAAAGAATCTTCAGTATTGGCCATGGCAGAGTCTTGGGGATATGTTGGCCATTGAGGGGGGTTAAGATTGGGATGGTTAGTTTCTAGATCGGGTGAAGTTGCTTCTGGTATTTGCTCTGGAGAGGATAGGTCTTCTGGATATAAATCTTCTTTAGGTTGATGATCGTCAAACAGCTTAAGTAAAATAAATACTGCTGTACCAGTGACTAGAACAGATATGATACTCAACAGGAATAGTGTTTTTCGCCCTCCTAGAGATTTAATTATGGAACGAACTGGTTTGGGCACATTGGAATCAGAGGAATTTGATTTTTTTTTCTTGGTCTCAGATTCTTTGCCTTTTGAGTCACTATCTTGAGCAAGATACAGAGTAACTGGATAACTTTGATGAGATTGTAGGTTTACTGTTTTTGTAAAGGTACGATTACTGAATTCCCCTGTCCTGGAATTATAAATTATGGCTCTACTGGCAGTTGGAGAAAAGCAGCATAAAGTCAACCATGTAATAATAAAAAAAGTAGATTTGTGGTGGAGCATGATGTTCTCTCAGGAGTTTTCAGAGGCAACTTTTACAGAATGATAGGTCATTAGAGTTTAGTTTCAGGTTCGCTACTATTAGTTAAAAATAGGCAAATCCTGAAAATTTTAGCTACAAAATATAGAAGTTTTAGCTACAAAACTACTACTGTAAATTACATATAATTAGTCATAAATTTAGCACAGAAAAGAAAAGTAAAGTCAAACTTAAAGATTAAAAAATAGTCTGATACCAGGATAAGTTTGAGGTAATGCCAAATTTTCACTTTCCCTGGGTTTGGGTATGGTTCAAACTAGAGGTTCGACTAGAAGTTAACCATCTACATCCTTAGTCGCTACTAAAATCTCTGAAATAATAGTATAAAGATTCTGATTATACTAGGACAGACTCCATAGGAATTCACTTAAATAATATTAAAAATAATTTCACACCGTAGGTTATCAAAATAATCAGTGGAAATAATTATCAATTAAAACTTTGGCTCCTAATAACATGACTGTATTGACTTTTGACTATCCATATTAGACTTTTGCTTAAAGAAATTGTAAAAATGTACCTTAACCATAACACATAATATAGATAAATATTATAGTTAGTTAAGTTTAGCACCACTAATTCATAATTATTAATTATAAAGGGTAAGGAGCATAGTTAGCATGGAATGAGAGAGAAAAGATTTTTTTGTAATAAAAATAGTTGCATAGTAAAAAAATCCACCCAGTTTTATGAACTCTGTCTCGTGCTGTAATTAAGTGCTTATACAAAATTAATTACACATTTCTTATATATCTCCAATCTTATCTATAAATTATCAATTATTTCTCCCTCCATACCTATTCCCTATTCCCCATTTCCTCTTTAAACTAGGAAATTCCTAAAAGCACGACTACTTAGCTATAATCAGAAAAAAGAATTGGTAGTGGTTATGAGCCATTGTATTAATCCTAATTGCTCTCATCCAGAAAATCATAATAACCCTTTATATTGTACAGCTTGTGGCTCAAAATTATTAATAGAAGAGCAATATCAAGTTGTCAAAAAACTTAGCGATAATCATGGGGTAGCTATCTATGAAGTAGAAGTAAAAGGAGAAAAAAACACTGAACTTTTACTTCTAAAAGTATTACATATAGATCGTACTGAATACATTTCTCAATTTCAACAACAAGCGAAGGTATTAGCAGAACTTAATCATCCTGGAGTTCCTCAAGTAAAACCTGGTGGATATTTTACATTTTTGCCGAGAAATAGTAATCAAAAATTACACTGTTTAGGGATAGAAAAAATTCCTGGAGAAAACCTACATACTTGGTTAGGAAAAAACAATTCACCTCTGAGTCAAGAATTAGCTCTCGAATGGTTGACTCAACTCATAGAAATCTTAGACTTATTACATAAAAAACAATTTTTCTATCAAAATATTCAACCAAGTAATATTATTCTTCGCCCCAATGGGCAATTAACATTAACTAATTTTTCTCTAGAATTACAGTCAGCAGAATCAGATTTTCTTGCACTAGGATATACCTTTATTTACTTATTGACTGGTCAGCTCCTATCTACATTCTTAAATTCTGATACTAATACATTAAACTGGCGAAGCCAACTTTCTAATATATCTCCAAAATTAGCAGATTTTATTGATTACTTAATCTCACAAAAACAGCAAAAAAATACTCAGATACTCTTACAAAGATTAGCAAGATTAAAAGATGATTTATCTCAACCATTAATTTCCCAAAAATATTATCCAGTTAAGAGAAAGTTATTATTAGGTACTGCGATTTTAGTTCTGGGATTAGGTGCTACTCAAATTTTTAGTCATTTCCAACAGAGATTAAATCCTGGAGTAATTTATCCAGAAAATCAGCCAAGGCAAATTCAATATGACAAACTAGAGAAATTTTTATCTCAAAATAAAGGAAAATTTCTAGTAGGAGGAATAATTTTAATCCTCACTATAGGAGGCAGTCATTTTGTTGGTTATTTTCGGATTCATCCCAAATATTTAAGGTTAAGTTTGCCGAATGGAGTTTCCTTAGAAGGAACTTTGAGTACAGATTCAGAAAGAGTTTATTCTGTAGTTATTAGTCAAGATGGGCAAATTTTAGCTTGTGGTAATGGTAATGGTACTATTCAAATTTGGCATCTGGAAATAGGAGAAGAATTAGATATAGAAGAATTAGGCATAATTGAAGGTCATACTAATGATGTAGTGGCGATCGCTATTAGCAAAGATGGAAATATATTAGCTAGTGGAAGTTACGACGGTACGATTAAAATTTGGGATTTAGAAACAGATACAGAACTAACTTTGCAGAGTCATTTTCTGCGAGTTACTTCTATTGCAATTAGTCCTGATGGAGAAAAATTAGTGAGTGGTAGTAGCGATGATTCTATTAAGATTTGGCATATACCTACAGGGAAAATGCTGCATACTTTCCGGGGTCATTATGACAGTATTTATGCAGTTAATATTAGTCAGGATGGAAAAATTTTAGTTACAGGTAGCCACAATAATATTAAAACTTGGAATCTAGAAACAGGCACAGAAATTTATACATTAGTCGGTCATCACGGCAGAATTTTATCTGTTACTGTTAGTCCTGATGGAAACAAAATAGCTAGTGGTAGTAGCGATAAAACTATTAAAATTTGGCAGTTAGAAACAGGGAAGCTTTTACGCACTTTAAGGGGTCATGCTAATGAGGTAAATTCTGTAGTTATTAGTCCGGATAATCAAACTTTAGTTAGTGCAAGTAACGACCATACTATTAAAATTTGGCATCTAGAAACAGGGAAACTTTTACGAACTATTAGAGGGCATACTCGGTGGGTTAGTTCCGTTACATTTAGTCCTGATGGAAAAATTTTAGCTAGTGCTAGTTTCGATCAAAGTATTAAACTTTGGAAATTGGGATGAGTATCAGTTATTAGTTATAAGTTATATCATTTCCGGTTGAATAGTTATCATTAAAGCTTGTAGAATTGCTCTAACCCGAATAATAGATATGGCTAGATCAATTCTGCAAATAACATTTTTTTATAACTCATTATTCGGAGATAATATTATTGGTTAAAACTGTGTAGTCTATTCTGAAAAAAATAAAACTTTCGTTCCTAATTTTCTGTCTCCCGTCAAATTCTATTTATGCTACTATTAAGTATATTAGACCTCTTGCAAAAGTTTTAATTAAAGAGATAAAATCAACAATTTTTACCGAAAAATTCAGGTATAAAGCCTCTCCATTTATGGAGAAACAAGAAAAAAATCCTTTTTGTCAATCCTCTTCTTTATAAGAAGAGGTAATTATTAATTATTAATTATTAATTATTAATTGTTGAACCCCTATTCCCTGACTTCTGCAAGAAGTCTATTAAAATCCAGTAGCAGTTACTTACAAAGACAAAAAAATCAGGTAACTAAAATGGCATTCATAGAAGAAACAGAAATTATTTATCCAGAAAGTGACGGTTTACCCTTGGCAGACAATACTATTCAATTCCGTTTTATTACTACTATTGTGGGAGGTATTGCTGGTATCTATAAAGATAACCCCAATGTTTTTATTGCTGGAGACTTATTTTGGTATCCCAAAGAAAGACAACCTTGGGTTAAACAAGCTCCCGATGCTATGGTAGTTTTTGGTCGCCCTCAAGGAGATAGGGGTTCTTATAAACAGTGGGAAGAAGAAAATATTCCTCCTCAAGTAGTATTTGAAATTGCCTCTCCTAGCAACACTATTAATGAGTTGGAAGTGACAAAATTAGAGTTTTATTCTGAATATGGAGTCGAAGAATATTATGTTTACTATCCAGAAAATGGGAGATTAAAAGGATGGTGGCGTCAAGGAGAAGAGATGATTGAAATAGAAGAAATGGAGGGTTGGGTAAGTCCGCGAATAGGAATTAGTTTTGAAAAGGAAGGTAAAGAATTAGAAATTTATCGACCAGATGGGGAACGTTTTGGCACTTATGTAGAAATTCTCGAGGAGAAAGAACAAGAAAGAAAAAATGCTCAACGGGAAGCAACTGCACGTCAACAAATTGAACGAGAAAGAGATTTAATTATTCAACAGCAGCAAGAAGCTATTCCTCGTTTATTGAGTATGGGTTTAACTGCTGAACAAGTTTCAAATGCTCTTTCCTTACCTTTAGAAGTAGTGCAAAAGTTTATAGATACGGACGTTTAGTTGATCAAAAATTGTATTACCAGAACTTAGGTAGATAAACTTAGAAACCCTGTTTCTTTGTTTACAGCACTTTTGAGGATAGTGAGGTAAAGTTGAGGATTAATCTTTCTCTCCCATCTATAATAAAAAGATAAAACTTTGTACCTCACTAACTCCAAAACTTCTCTAATTCTAATTTGACTCCTGATAACCTCCATAGTGTGGTTTAAATATGGAGCTAGCAAAGTAATAGATTGAGAGTTTTTACATCTTTTTCTCCCTCAAAATACTTATCAATAATACGAGCAAATATCGAATTAGGTTTTGCTATATGAGCAAACAATGTCATAGACGATTTTAGCTTCAAATCATCAGGAAAACCAAAGATTTCTGAAATGGATTTTTCTTCAACAGCAATAACAATTTCTGTACATTCTAAAAGCCTTTTGCCAAGGACAGGATGATTTAGATATTGTCGAGCTTCTTCTATACTTTTTATAGCATAGTGCTTTGATGTTGCACTTTTTCCTAATCCATCTATTTGAGGAAAGATGTACCATATCCAATGGAGTTTGCTTTTTGCCGTTTATTAGCTCTTTTATAACAGTTTTATAGATTTTATCTTGAGCTATGATAAAACGATTTAAGTTATAGGGGTCTTGATTAGTTGTCATATTATTTGCTTCAATAATTATTTGCAAAAAAAGATATGAAATAATTTTATAAAATTATTGTAGCGTCAAAAACATTTGGCAATCTATAGGTATATTTTATCTTGATGAAGTACACCTTTTGCAGGTAATATTCTCGCACTACAGACACTTGAAATATGCTATAGCAATCCTCCGCATATTCGTGGCAAAAATCTTACTGCTTTTTAGGTATGGAGGGAACAGGGAATAGGTGGGAGTTTCAACTTTTTAATTTCTCACAACCTATGGGCATATTTCTATATATGAAATCTTATTTTTACTCTTAAATTTAATTACTATGGCAGCCAATCTTCATCTAATATCCGTTCGAGAATATAGGGATTAATTTCAGGTAATTGAAGTTGTGATTTAATCTCAGCAATTTTTCTGACTTTAAGGTAAAGATAATTAATTCGTTCACCTCAATAATTTCGTAAATTTCTTGTGAGTCTTAATTTCAACAGAGTCCGAAAATTCAAAATTTCTCCACGCCAATGCCTAGAATTATTAGCTCTTTCTTATGACCAATATTGATAAAGTAGCAAATGTTGAATAATTAAAGTTACGCAACTTTTAAAAGCACTTTTTTCACTTCTACCCAATGCTTATAACTCTACAATTAAGTTCTCATAATCTAGGTTTTCCAATTTATGATTATTTAGTATATTTATAGTTTTTTCTAACCACTGCAAATAATCTACCTCATATAGTAATTTTAGATCAGTAATTTGATTAGGTATATTTCGTGTTTATATTCTAACCAAAAAATAAGGTCAATGACTTCCCATTTTAAGGATCAGCTATGACAAATCTGAAAATACTAGGAAAATTTGTAGAACGTGAAGGACCTTTCTTTGATGAACATTCTAGTGTTTCACCTAGCCAGTGGTTGCGATCGCACCCAAGGCATTACCAAACTTGCAATAATTGTAGGAGCGATAGAGATTAAAATACCAAACTTAAGTATTTTCATTTGTTATTCTGTTTTTTTTAAAGTCCAGCTAAACAAAATTTTTCCCCCCGTCAAACTATCAAAATAAAGTCTAACGGGAGAAATTCTACAATTCTAGATTAACTTAACAACACGCAAGCCAAACATTAAAACTGTAGCTACACCTAAAAAAGCAACAAATAAAACAAAAAAAGCAATAATTCCTTCAACAGTCATTAACTTTTCTCCAAAACGGCAAATAAAACTATAAAATTAAGTCTAATATTTATTGTTAAAAATAGCAAAGTCCTAAACTACTCATGGCATCAATAACCGTTCAACTTCCCCAAAAATCCTATGAGATAACAATCGCTCCTGGCAACCTTGACCAACTTGGCCCAAAGATGCAACCCCTTAACCTGGGCAAAAAAGTCTTGCTAGTTTCTAACCCAGAAATATTTGCTCATTATGGGGAAAGAGCGATCGCCTCACTCCAACAAGTAGGTTTTGATGTCTCTCACTGCATTCTCCCCGCAGGAGAAGAATATAAAACTCCCCAAACTCTTCACAATATTTATGATGCAGCTTTAGCACACCGTCTGGAACGCTCTTCAACAATGGTTGCTCTTGGTGGTGGAGTAGTTGGAGATATGACTGGGTTTGCTGCTGCAACTTGGTTGCGGGGTTTAAATGTGGTGCAAGTTCCTACTTCTCTACTGGCAATGGTGGATGCTGCTATTGGTGGAAAAACGGGAGTTAATCATCCTCAAGGAAAAAATCTTATCGGTGCTTTTCATCAACCACGGTTAGTATTAATTGACCCAGAGGTGCTGAAGACTTTACCCGTGCGAGAATTTCGGGGGGGAATGGCAGAAGTAATTAAATATGGAGTAATTTGGGATGCAGAATTATTTGTTCAGATGGAGAATAGTCAGGGTCTTGATGAAATTAATAATTTAACACCAGGGTTATTAGAGGAAATTTTGATTAGGTCTTGCCAAAGTAAGGCAGATGTGGTAGCAAAAGATGAGAAAGAGTCGGGGTTAAGAGCAATTTTGAATTACGGTCATACTGTTGGTCATGCTGTGGAAAGTTTGACTGGTTATACTGTGGTGACTCATGGGGAGGCGGTAGGTATTGGGATGGTTGCTGCGAGTCGGTTAGCGGTAGAGTCAGGAATGTGGGATGAAGAGAGCGATCGCCGTCAGTTAGCTTTGATAGAAAAAGCTAGTTTACCGACAAAGTTACCGAGTGGGTTAGATATTGAGGAGATTTTGGTTTCTTTACAGACGGATAAAAAGGTAAAAGCAGGTAAAGTGAGGTTTGTCTTACCGACTGGAGTAGGAGTAGTAACAGTGACAGATAAGGTAAGTGCAGATGTGTTGAGGGAAGTATTGGCAAGAATAAGCTAAAAAATATGGCATTAGTAAATGGGTAATGCTGTTGTCTTAAATATCTATGAAAAAACTATAGTTATAGAGTTCACAAATATTGAAGAACATTACCTAATCACCAACCCCAAAAATCTAGTCAAAATTCATAGTATTTTACAACAAAAATTTATTCTGTGATTTAGTGGTTGACGAACTTTTTAGTTCGGAAAATGCCACTCAATTTGTTTTATATTTCTTATAACAAAATGCTACTTTTTAAATTGAATAAATTATTGAAAAAGAAATAAATTAGAATGGACTACATTGAATACCCTTTTGGTGAATTAGTAGTTACTCAGCGCAATTCTGATGGCTATATTAATGCAACTAAATTAGCGAGAGCATATACAAGTAAAACAGGAAAGTATAGAAACCCCAATAGCTGGTTTGAAAAGGATAGAACAAATGAATATGTAGAGCTTTTATCCGATAAAACAAAACTTGAGGTTTATCAGCTTGTGGAAAAAAAAGGAGAAGGTCATTTCAGTTATCAGTTATCAGTTATCAGTGAACCTCCGACTAAATTCGGAGGCTTGAAATACTGAGTTAAATATTTTTTCATCCCCTATCCAAGGGGAGGCGCATGCCCTCATTTTTTGTTCAAGAATTGAGAATTGAGAATTGAGAATTGAGAATTACCTCTTCTTATAAAAAAGAGGATTGGCTAAAATGATTCTTTTTCTTTTTTATCCATGAATGGAGAGGCTTTATACCTTAATTTTTTGGTAAAAATCAAGAAGTTTGGATTCATCCTAAACTTGCTGTTTCTTTTGCGATGTGGCTCTCGCCTGAATTTGAAATGATGGTGTCTGAGTGGGTTGAGCAATGGCTTTTCACAGGTCAAAAACCTGCTACTCAAGAACCTATAAATTTGCACCCTTACCAACGTGTTTGGTACGAACGCTTAAAGTTATTTGAACAGAAAACTGAACTGAAATAAATGGTGTATCTTTGAAGAAATTGGTAAATTAATGAGGAATTTGGAATCTAAAAATGTTCCTTTACATGATAGAGCAACTATTGATATTTCAGTGGGTAAAACTTGGTGTAACTGGTTAAGAGAGAATGGATATAAAACAGATTTTGAACAGTATATTCACCATTATCCAGATACAAGAGGTGAACAGCTTGCTAATATTTATCCCTATAAATTATTGGGAGAATTTCATCAGTGGTTAGAAGAAACTTATATCCCAGAAAAATTTCCTGAATATGTCAGAAAACTTGTTACTCCACAAGAATGCAAATTAATTTCACAAGCTATTGGTTATGAAATCAAACCAGTTTTCAAAAGATTTAAAGCAGAGGTTTAGTCTCACAAATAGAGGGGAGTATTAGCAAGGATGGGTTAATTCAGTTATTAGTAATGACTTGCGAAAAGTGTAGAGGTTTGGAGACCAAACCCCTACGATGTTAATAAACAGCGAAATCATTAATATTGCGTCGCTCAGGTGTTTTGTAGGCAAGTACAATTTGCTTATGAGATATACCTAAATTAACAATTTCATTAGCAATACCCTCTTCTGTACAATCTTTTCGTCTCCAAATTTTTTCCTTGATAATGTCGAGATGGATTAAAGTTCTATAAATTCGTCTACTACTTTGCCAACCTATTTCTATCAGTAAGTAATGATTATGAATTTCATCTATGATTAATTTAATTTGAGTTTCTGGATCATTCCCAATATATTAGATATAGTCTTGTAAGACTTTGAGAATTGCTTGCTTTAGTTCAATATTTAGGATATTGATTTGACAATTACCTCTTGAGTGGGATTAAAGCTCAAAAGACGTAATATTCAATCTTCTATTAATACTATTCCAGCCTCTTCTTCAAAAACTGATTGACGTACTTCTTCTGGAATAGCTAAATATAATTTTCGTTCAGGTTCGTAACGATTTAAAAGATATTCATACAATACGAATTAATCAAGAGCTTGTTATAAATTCTTCTCAAAAGCGCTGTAAAGTCATTGCCACTGCAACAGAGTGGAAGAAAGCAATCTCACGTCACCCCTGAGATTGCTTCTTAACCCAAAACTCAGTCATTTCAGTTCGCCTCCTCCGGAGGAACTGTGTTAACAGTTATCAGTACCTCCACCGAATAGGAAGGCTTGAAATACTCAAGTTGATTTTTTCATTCCCTTAGGACTTACACAAAGACCATCTATGTAGTGTTCAAAACTATAACGTTATAGTTTTTTAACTCTATATATAGTACCTTTGCGTAAGTCCTGTCCCTATTAGGGGAGGCTATTGACCTGATTTTCTGCTCAGAAATTACTTTTGAACTTTGAATTTTGACCTGCACCTAACACTATTATTTAACTGCCAAAGTTCGCAGACGATTTATTGCTGCAACCAACTCAAACCGTCGGAAGAAAGCTAAATCTCCTTGTGGAAAAGGAACTAAAACATCCAAACTCTTAGATTCAATATCTGCCATAACAGCATCAATAATTTCTAATAAAGTCCGATTACCATCCATATATTGTTTTTTAGCATAAACCATAGCGGCACCAATTGCCCTTAGTTGGTCTTTACTTACCAATTGCTCCACAGCAGAAAGGTCAACATCTTCATTCCCAAATACTACCTCGTCAACATCTCGCACTTTTAAACGCACATCTCGTCGCCCCCGACTGGGGTCTAAACTTGCTGGTAGTGGTATTCGCGCTCGAATTTCACCAAATTTTTCACCGCCTTCAGCAGTACGACCAGTGGTGTATTTTTCAGCGATCTCCTTAGCTTTCTCCGTAACTTCTTGTACTTGGAAATTTTCCATCGCAATAACTTTATCTGCTGCCTCAAAGTAGTCACCACTACCACCCATAACTAAAATAGTTGAGACTTGATAATCAGTATATAACTGTCGTACCTTATCAATAAAAGGGGTAATTGGTTCCTGTTCCTTAGTAATAAGTTCTTGCATTCGGCGATCGCGAATCATAAAATTAGTAGCTGCTGTATCCTCATCCACTAATAACACAGGAGGAGTAGAAGTCGTTGCAGTTTCTGTAGTTTCAGTTTCTTCAGACTTACTATTATTTCCTAAACCCGCCTCCAAAGCTTCCATAATATTTGCAGCTTGGGATGTACTACCACTAGCATTTTCAGTAGTAAACTGAGTAGTCGAACGACCTTGAGGCAACTGATTAATAAAAGGAGAAATATCTACACCAGCAACACTACGACCATCCTCCGCTCTAATTTTAATTGCTGTCGCATCTGTCACCACAAATTCACGTCCATCACCAGGAACATGATTATAAACCCCTCTTTCAATTGCTTTCAGCAGAGTGGACTTACCATGATAACCACCACCAACAATTAATGTCACCCCTTGAGGAATTCCCATACCAGAAATTTTACCTTGATTGGGACATTCAAACTCTACTTCTAGAGAAGAGGGAGACTTAAATGGTACTACTTCATCAGAAGATAAAGGGCGATCGTCAACCCCACTCCGACGGGGTAAAATTGCCCCATTAGCCACAAAAGCCACTAAATTTTTTTCTGGCAACTGTTTCCGTAACCAATCTGTATCTTCTACAGTTTCTACATGACGGCGACAAGCATCAGCATCTAATTGTTCATACTTTAGACTCCGGTGAACAATATAGGGGATATCATCACAAAGCATCTCTGCCGCTTGCCTACCTAAAATCCGACGGCCACCAGCAGGTAATCCTACTACTAATCGGACTTCTACACCCTTTTGATTGCCTAATTTTATTGGTTTTGCCCTTTGTAAAGCTGGGTTTTCACCAGGAGCAGGTTTGGGAGCCGGGGGGGCAATCTTAACTAGGTATACTGATGTTCGTTCTAGAACTTCCTGCCCCATTTTCGTAATAGCTATCATCCCACTTTTGCCAGTCCCACGACGTCCACTAACTTCGTAGGCCAGTCTGTCAAATTTGCGAGTCAGGAAATCTCGTAAGGCCATTTCCCGAATAGGATTGTTATAAAGTTCTGGAGGAAAGCCAGCAACTGTATAAGGCACCTGTACCCGAAGCTTACTAGGGGCGGCAAAGGGGTCTCCCTGAACATAGTCAATTATTAGGGTAAAGTCAGGAAATTCGTAACTACCTTGAATGTCTCTGTAGGCTTTGTAGTTACCGTTGTCTAAGTCTAAGAGTTTCCGCCTGAGAGTTTGTTGATTAGTCATTTTTCAGGTGCCAGATGTCTTTTCAGTTATCAGTTATCAGTTATCAGTTATCAGTTATCAGTTCCTCTGGCTGTTTGCGCAGCATTCGGCAGGAAAGTCAAAGGCTTGAAATACTGAAGTTTATTTTTTTCATCCCCCTCAAAGGGACAGGAGACCTTATGTTTTAGTCACTATAAGATTTCGTAATTTAGATTTTGTATTTGATGATCTATCTTCATAGTCAGTGCCTATAGGAATAGAGAATATTTTATAGATTAGAGCATATCTTTAAATCAGTAACCAAGAACCTTACACTAAAATTTGTAATTCTGGTCTAATGATAACCATTATTTTCAAGATAGTATGAGTTAATCCAAATCTATAAATATACTTTTGCAGGAGTATAATGTCAAGCCTAAGAATAGCAAAAAAAGATAGGAAAAATTTTACTACTGAGTTTTATCAGAAGATTTCGTTTAATTTTGTCATACTGAAAGTCAAATAACTAAATTTGGTATCATATCAAATTCGGTAGCATCGGTGTTATTCAGTATTCAAAGATCCGAGTCTATATGTTAGGGGCGAATGGCCATTCGCCCTTACCCATTGTATGACGATCTACGGAATTATATAGCGCTAGGGAATAGGGAATAGGGAATAGGGAACAGGGAACAGTAGACTGTTAAGGGGTTTTAGAATTTATAAATGTCCTTGCCCTGAATGCGTAGTGCTATATTACTCGGAAGCCAACGGATTTGAGATCGGATAAACAACCAGTCCAAATAGCTAAATTAACAGCAAAAGCGATGGAACAATTCATAGGTCAAATTTGACACGATCGCTATCGCATCCAATCTGTACTTGGCACTCAAACTGGTCGTAGAACTTTTCTGGCTAACGACTTACAAACAGATTCCTTGGTTGTGGTTAAGTTGTTGTTATTTAGCTCCGACTTTACTTGGGAACATCTGAAACTGTTTGAACGGAAAGCTGAAGTGCTGAAATTTATCGAACATCCCGCCATTCCTGAATACCTGGATTACTTTGATGTGGAGATGGAGTTAGGAAAAGGTTTTGCCCTAGTTCAAACTTATATTGAGGCTAAATCTTTGTCCGACTGGATACAGTCTGGTCGTACCTTTAGCGAAAATGATATTAAAGCGATCGCCAAAGAGCTATTAAAAATTTTAGATTATGTGCATAGTCGTCAACCACCTATTATTCATCGGGATATTAAACCCAGTAATAAGGAAGAAGTTTTGTAGTCATGAAGTGAAAACCGCTATAATTAGGGCTTGCTGAATAAGTCTGCTAGTAAGGCAAGGGAATAGGGAACAGGGAACAGGGAACAGTTTAGACTGTCTACTAAGGCCAGATTTTGGTGGTGGTGCATAGTAATGGTAGAGAGAGTGTGGGAAGTGTGGGAAATGTGGGAAGTGTGGGGAAAAATTACAAATATCTTCACCATTACTATGCAGGACTACCCAGATTTTCTGACAGATATGGTCAAAACTTTACTATTTTGAGACAACAACAGTCAAAAATTAGGTACTTTTTCAGGACTTAAAAAGGCTAAAACCAATACCAGTTAATGCTTTGATATTTATTCAGCCAACCCTAATTATCAATATCTGTCTAATTCTTATATCATGTCCGGATGATTAGGTATAAATAAAATATTTGGCTATCAAGAGGATATATTTTAATTTTTCCCCTACTTCCCTACTCCCCTACTCCCCTACTCCTCTACTCCCCTACTCCCCTACTATCTTAAATTATAAGCGTTCAATCGGACATAGTATTACTTCCTGATAATATCAAATCCCCTCTTCACGGAAGTCATATCAGAAACCGGGTTTGTTGGAGGTTAATGGTAGGGACGCCCTTATGCAACGTCCGTACAAGGGTATTTGATACAAACCCGGTTTCTGGGCTTTTTTATACCTATACTACCGGATTTGATACAATTTCCAAAATACCTCGGTCTCCATCAAGATTGGCCTCTACTCCTAGAGGGAGAGCTGCATTGGAGCCATCATGGCCAAAGGGAAGATCGGAGACAATAGGAATATTTAGGTCAGCCAAGCGATCGCACAATACTTCCTCCACAGTAAACTCAGTACGCTCCATTCGTCCAGGAGAACACTGGCTAAACCGCCCCAGAGCTATACCTTTAACCTGCTGGAAAACACCAGCCATGCGCCAGTGGGTCAACATTCGGTCAATCCGGTAAGGAGCTTCATTCACATCTTCTAAAGCTAAAATTGTCCCAGTCAAATCTGGTTGATACTTAGTACCCAATAAATGAGTAGCAACAGTCAAATTTGCAGGCATTAAATAGCCCTTTGCTTGACCACCACCCCAACCCTTTCCTTTTAAAGGTTCTAAGGGACGACCCTCTACCAAATCAAATAGTCGTTGAATTGACCACTCTGGTTCAGCAGATAAGGTAGTCAATAATGGACCATGAACGCAGGTAAAATCTTTTTTGCTAAATGTCCATAGTAGGGCTGTAATATCAGAAAAACCAATCAACCATTTAGGTGTAGGTATTGATGGCCATTGCCAATTTTCCAGTAAGCGAGCAGCACCATAACCACCCCTAGCACAGAGAATTCCACGAATATTTTTATTATTAATAGCCTCTGCTAATTGACCACAGCGACTTTCATCTGTACCTGCTAAATAACCCCACTCCTTATCGTAGCCTGGAGTTAGTTCAACTTGGTAGCCACGCGATCGCCAAATTTCTACTCCTTTGTTAAAAGCATCTAACTCTCGCAGACAACCACTAGGTGAAATAACTTGTAGTAAGTCACCTGGTTTTAAGTAATTTTGATTTAGCATATTAGACATCTCCATAAAAGAGGGAACAGGGAACAGGGAACAGGGAATAGGGGAGATTCATTAATTGATAATTACCTCTGGTTAAAACCGTTCTTAATTGAATATCAGGAAATATGATTTCTTCTCTTGGTCGATTGGATATGGCGTTTAGCGTCCCGGAGGGAAGGAGACCCGAAGAATGCAGAGCCGCTCCGCTTTATATGTTGCGAAGCAAAACGCCATCCCATCCTGACGGAATGCGAGCAATTCATGTCGCGAAGCGAAACGACCGCTTTTTTCCCCTATCCAAGGGGAGGCTTCAAGGCGCGAATTATTTAATTATTAATAATTAATAATTCGGTAATTTATAATTTATAGGACTTACGCAGAGACGCTATCCGCAGGAGCAATTCATGTTTGCGGAGCATGACCTAGGAAATTGGCCCTACGAAAAACACAATTTATACATGGTCTTTGCGTAAGTCCTGATTTATATAGGACTTACGCAAAGACCATGTATATAGTGTTCAAAACTATAACGATATAGTTTTTTGACTCTATATATAGCACCTCTGCGTAAGTCTTGTTATGGATAATAATTGATTTTATTGGTCATTTTTGGAGAAGTCTATTAAGTAAAATTATTCTTATATTAAATACAAAAAATTCTGCAAATATACGAATCTCCCCATCTCCCCATCTCCCCATCTCCCTATGTCCCTATCAATCTTGAGTAACAAACATTAACGTATTTCATATTATTATGTTGTAGTCCTATTCACAACTAAAATATTACGATTCCGATCACCTATATGTTCATAAATAAACTTATCAACACTTTGATAAGCTAAGTGAATTCCATAACCACCAAGGGGACGCTCTTCCATTCTTTTTTTTAAGTCTTCTTCTGTAAGTGCTTCTTTCGTAGTAGGATCATAAGGTTTTGCCGTATCTTCAATATAAACGGTTAAACTTGTTTCATCTATTTTAGCTTCTACAGATATACTTCCTTCTAATCCATTCTCATTATAACCATGAGTAATAATATTTGTTGCTATTTCATCTACTGCTAAACATAATTTATATGATACTTTTTTTTCTAAACCCGCTTCTGTTGCTGCTGACTTAACATATTGACGAATTCGTCCTAAGTTCTCTAGTTTTCCTAGTAATATTAATGCTTCCATAAATCCTCCTTTCTGTGTTTTTTTTTAATAAAAAATCAAGTAAATTATTGCACAAAAATAACCAATTTTTTAGCGGAAAATTGTGGGTATGCGCCTCCCCTTTTAAGGGAATGAAAAAAATATTTAACTCGGTATTTCAAGCCTCCGAGTTTAGTCTGAGGTTCACTGATAACTGTTAGCGCAGCTCCTCCGCAGGAGGCTAACTGAAATGACCCCCTACTGCCTACTCCCTACTCCCTACTCCCTACTCCCTCTTTTCTAATAGTTTTAGTTAATTTCTCCGCACCGCTAACATTGTAATATCATCAAATTGTGCTGCATCTTCCATATAATCAAACAACTTATTTTTAATGCGCCCTATCAATTCTGATGCAGAATTAGCCGGCTTTTCCACCATTTCTTTTAGTCTTTTATCTGTAAATAATTTTCCCTCCGGGCATTTTGCTTCAGTCACGCCATCGGTATAACCTATTAGTATTTCTCCAGGCTCTAACTGAACTTCTTTAATTTCAAACTTCATATTTGGCATCATTCCTACCGCAGGTCCAGTAGAATTTAGGGTCTGTTTTATGCCATCTTGATTAATAATAAACAGAGGTTCATGTCCTCCATTAACGTAACTAAGTAAACCCGTTTTTGGATCTAGCACCCCAAAAAATAATGTAGCAAACATACTCATTTGCCAATGGTTTTGCGCAACATAGTCATTAGTAAGGCGAACAGCTTGAAGAGCTTTCTCGTGAGCTAAATTAATTGAAGTTGTAGTTGCTTGTAATTTATCTTCCTCAGAAGAAAAGATGCGAATTAAGCTGCGGAATAAAGCCATAAATAATGCTGCACCCACTCCCTTATCACAAACATCCGCTATTACTAACCCTATTTGATCGTTGCCAAGAGTAAAAGCATCGTAAAAATCTCCCGCTACTTGTTTAGCAGGATGAAAACAAGCAACTATTTCCCAATCATCCAACTTAGGAATATCATAAGGGAGAAAATCTATCTGAATTTGTCTACCCTTTTCTAACTCATGGTCAAGAGCTTTAGAATAAATATCTAGTTGTCCATACAGTCTAGCATTTTCGAGAACTAACCCTATTTGTTCAGCAGTAGCTTCCATTGACTCTGCCATTCTGTCGGTAAAATGATTAGGTTGAGAGTGCAATAAAGTAATAATACCAAGCAAATTTTGATTATTGATAATTGGAACACCTAATGCTGAACGAACTATGTAAGGTTGATTAGGTAAAGTTAGCCAGCGATCGTCCTGTTCTGTATCAGTAATTAATCCTATCTCACGGTTACGACTTACCCAACCTGCTAACCCTTTATCTAAAACACTACCTATTAGTTTAGTCCGTTGTTCGGGACTTACTTCAGTGCGAGTGAGAATAGCATCTACAATTTTCTTAGATGCAGGATCTAGTAAAAATAAACTTCCTTTTTCTGTGGCAGTGACATCAGCACAAACATCCAAAGTTTTTTGTAAAGCAGCCTTAATAATTCCTCCTGGTTTAGAGGAGCATCCTGTCGTTACTTCTATCAATACCTTTTGAGCTAGTCGGTAAGCTGCTATTTCATCTTGTTGTCTCGCCATTTCCTTTTGCAGAGACTTTATTTCTTCTCTCAGATTTTCTTCTGTTGTTCCCATTGCTGATAATATTGATAATGGATGATTAATAATGGATAATTCTGGTTTGCTGATTAAATATAAAAGTATTGACGGATAAAGGTTTTAGCAATTTCAGGTCTTGAAAAAGTACCAGCTTTTCGGTTGATAGAGCTAAAAAAGTTAGCATTTTGGGGTAACTATGGCAGAAAAATTAAGGGACTATTCTTCTGACTACCTACCTATAACTCCCATTTCTCCTGTACGGGTAATTGGCGTTTTGCATTCTGCAAAGCTATCCTAGGTCATACTCCACAAACGCTTTATATGTCCCGCAGCGTTTAGCGTTCCGCACAACTTTCCGTTCCGGAATGCTCCGCAAACGTTAACGCTTCGTGACATGAAAAACGCCCCTTGTGCGCTAGCTAAACGGCTGTCGCCGACATGAATGCGCAGTATTCTGTAGGAAATCTACCCCTACAACTCTTCCCCCTCACTAAAAGACTTATTCAGCAAACCCTAATTAATCTCCAGAGGTTTAAAGCCTCTTTACCAATGGATAATGGACAGTTGATAATTAGAGATAGTCTTCATTATCCATTATCCATTATCCATTAATTAAGCTTCTATCTTAGCTGCATCATATTCATCCAGCAAATAAACACTCTGATCGAAGCCAGTTTTCTTGATAGTATCCAGCACCATTTCTTGAACACTTACCATATAAATATCAACACCTGTTCCCATTTTTTGTTTAGCAAAAATCAATACCCGTAGACCTGCACTTGCCATAAATTCTAGGTCTTGCATCATCAAAACAAGTCTTTTCGGACTTGTCGCTGCTGCTTCCTCTACTTTTGTTTTAAAATCAGGAGCTGTAGCTCCATCTAATTCTCCAGATAATGTTATTTTAGCAATATTATCTTTGATTGTTTCTAGGGTTGCTGTAAAAGCCATAATTTTTCCTTTGTTGTTGATTTTTTGTGATTTTTAGGACTTACGCAGAAACTGGATTGATCTACGAAATTTCGTGATTTAAACAATAATAATCAGGGTAATAAACCCGGTTTCTTTAGCAATTTCACGAAAAAAGGGTGGGAGAGCAGAAAGTTAGCATTAAAGGCAGACAAGGGCCAAAAAATTACTCCCCCACTCCCCCACTCCCCCACTCCCCCACTCCCCCACTCCCCTACTCCCCTACTCCTTATCTACTTACCAGAATAACTACGGAGCGATCGCCAAGCAATAACCCCTGTTGATTTTCTAACACAGGTTCAGTCCCAGGTACCCAAGAATCTTGTGGTGAGGCACAAGCAGTATTAGCAAAAACGTACCACTTCTTCCCATCTGATAAACCGGGAATATCAAACCAGATACTTTCCCAGTGCATATTCATTGCTACATAAATATCATTATCTTTTTCTGTTGCTTCTCTGGCGTGTTTACCACAAAGCATAAAAGCAATAGTCCGAGAATGTTCAGACCAGTCAGCATTCCAAACCTGAGTACCATGCCAAGTAATATCTAAATTCCCACTACCAGCATAATCTTGATTTCGGAAATGGTTGTGATTTCTTAATACTGGGTGAGCTTTCCGAAATGCAATACAATTCTTTACAAACCTAAATAATTCGGCATTAGTTCCCAGAAATTCCCAGTTTAACCAATTTAGTTCCGAGTCGTGGCAATAAGTATTATTATTACCATTTTTACTCCGCCCTATTTCATCACCCATCAGCAACATGGGTACACCTTGACTAACCATCATAATTGCGATCGCATTTCGCATCTGACGACTACGCAAAGCATTTATTCCTGGGTCATCAGTCCAACCCTCCGCCCCACAGTTCCAACTTTCGTTATCATTCGCACCATCATTATTATTTTCCCCATTAGCTTCATTATGTTTATCGTTGTAGGACACCATATCAGCTAAAGTGAAACCGTCATGGGCGGTAATAAAATTAATAGATGTTGCGGGTGCGCGACCTTGCCAAGCATAGAGGTCTGGGGAACCTTGTATGCGTTGCGCCATTTCTCCTACAGTACAATCACCTTTAATAAACTTCCGAATAGCATCGCGATACTTACCATTCCATTCTGCCCAACGTCCAAAAGCAGGAAAAGAACCTACCTGATATAAACCACCAGCATCCCAAGCTTCTGCAATTAACTTACAGTTAGCTAAAATTGGGTCAAAAGCCAAAGTTTCTAACAGTGGAGGATTTGCTAATGGTGCGCCCCAGGGGTCACGTCCAAGAATTGAAGCCAAATCAAACCGGAAACCATCAATATGATATTCACTTGCCCAATAGCGCAAACAATCTAATACCACATTTCTGACAATTGGGTTATTACAATTAATAGTATTACCGCAACCACTAAAGTTAAAATAATAACCTTCGGGTGTTAACATATAATAGGTCTTATTGTCAATACCCCGGAAAGAAATTGTCGGACCATTTTCATTTCCTTCTGCTGTGTGGTTGAAAACAACATCCAGAATTACTTCAATTCCATTTTTATGCAGCTCTTTAACTAGAGTTTTTAACTCATCCATCTGCATCCCTAACTTACCTGTAGCTGCATATCCAGCTTTCGGAGCAAAAAATCCGACCGTGCTATAACCCCAATAATTGTAGAGCATTTCCCCTGTTATCGGGCTGGGGCGGGAATTTTCAAACTCATCAAATTCATAAACAGGCATTAACTCAACAGCATTAACACCTAATTCTTTCAGATAGGGAATTTTTTCACGAATAGCAGCAAATGTTCCCGGATGTTTGACGCCAGAAGAGGGATGAGCAGTAAAACTACGAACGTGCATTTCATAAATAATCTGATCTTCTGGCGGAATTTCTAGAGGGCGATCGTGTTCCCAGTCAAAATCATCATAAGCAATTCTGGCTCGGTGTTGATAAGTATCATCCCAGTTTGGTATTTCCCCCCAAACATCCCGACCCCCAATAACTTTAGCGTAGGGGTCCATAAGAATTTTACTTTTGTCGAACCATTGACCGTCATGGAAATTATTCGGTCCATCCATGCGGTAACCATATTCGATATTCTCAACATCAAGGTCAAAGACAATCATACAATAGACATTCCCTATCCTAAATTCTTCAGGAAAAGGAATTTCCTCCATTGGTTCTGAAGCGCCTTTTTGAAACAATACCAATGTACAAGATGTGGCATGAGAAGAGAAGATGGAAAAATTTACTCCCCCAGGCACCATAGTTGCACCGAATGGAAAAGACTTTCCACTACGCAGTTTAAAGTCACCGTGACTGTGGGTAGGGTGAATATCAATACGATCTAGTAACATGACTTATGGATAATTAATAATGGATAATTGATAATTAATAATGGATAATTGATAATGGATAATTGATAATTGATAATGAAAACCATCTCTAATTAGGGTTTACTGAAAAAGTCTTTTTGCTACTCTAGGGAGTAGACATTGCATGCAACATCCCTATAAAGTCAGGAGAAATTAGAAATTTTTGAGATTTAATCAGCAAGTCCTAATTATCAATTATTAATTATGAATTATCAATTATTCCTTGAGTGTTACTATTCCTGACTCAACATTGGTAGCAGTTGTAAAAAAGTCTAGAAACCCAGTTACAGACATAGTATCTTCAAGTTCTTCAGAAAGTCCTACCAATACTACTTTTCCATTTTTTGCTTGTGTTTGTCGGTATAAAGATAGTAATGTGCGTAACCCAGCGCTAGACATATATGGCACATTGGTCATATCTACTAGAATTTTACTGTCAGGAGTAGTTAGGGGTAGTATTTGTTCGGAAACTTTAGGTGCTGTATTCGCGTCAATGTCTCCTGTTAATTCTACTACTTTAATTTCTTCTTCTGTTCTAATATTAATTTCGATTGCCATTTGATTTATTGTAATAATACTCAGATGTTTTAGATGTAGGTTGGGTTGTTTGCGTTAGCAAAGCAAAGCAAAGCATGGAACGTAGCTTGCTTCTTTGCAGGAGTAACCCAACATAATAATTAGTTCAGTAGGGTGCGTTTTCGGCTGTCGCCGATATGTTTGCGGAGCATTCCGTCAGGAAAAATTAAATGTAACGCATCGCCTCTCCCATATATTTTTCGGGTTCGAGTTAAGCACCGCCTCTCCCATATATTTCGGTGCGTTACGCTTCTCTAACGCACCCTACTGAACTGGACTGACACAGCTAATTTTGTGCATTGGGGCGGGTTTATATAAATCTTAGAGTAAGCATTAAAATTCTACTTAAAACCCGCCCCTACTATTGGACTATTTTGGCTGTGTCACTACACTACTGAACTTACTATACTTTATCAGTTCGGTACAATATTTACCTTAACTGTCACCCGTTCCTTAGTTTCAGGCAACTTGACAAAAAGTTTATCCGCATCAAAATCACTGTAGGGTTTCCCATCAATTTCTACCGAACCAATTTTAATGCTACCTGGAGGCAGAATATCCGGTGATACTCGCAAAATATTATCAGGGAACCCACCAGGAATAGGCTTAAAGTAAAAATCCATTGGTTGCTTAGTCACCAACAAATTAGTATAAACAGCAGCGAGGAAACATAATTCTGTGGAGTGATAACCGCTCATGGAGTGGGAACCTTTACCTCTTTCATTACCACTTGCCAAGAAAGGAATACCGTTAGCAAGAACGTTGAAATAAACCCCACCATCTTCTGTATCCAGGAACCAAGCGTTATAAAAAGCAGCAGCTTCCCGCGCTAAACGATGATATTCTCCATCTCCTAAAACTCCAGCCAGAATATAATAAGCTAGAATAGACTGTTCTTGCTGCCACCAAGCTTTGCGATCGTGCCAAACAAAACGGTGAGTCTGTTCACCTTCTCCTAATGCTCTTTCTACCACATCATACCAACCACCTCGTTGTTGGTCACTACCCACTGCTGGCATCAACTCAGCAATTTTCTTCGCCATATTAACATAAGCATCCTTGGGTTTGAGACTATTCATCCGCATCAAATTCCAGGATATTTTCATATTGTGACCAACTACTGCTCGGTTTTGCTGCCATCCCCAAGTCTGGTCTGGACTCCAGTCTTCAAAGAATTTTTCATTGACGAAGGGGCAGTTTTCGTAGTCTGGGAAACGCTTTTCGATAGTATCGAAAGTGTATTCGAGCATATCTGCATATTCTGGTTTTTCTGTTGCCAACCAGAGATTAATTAGATATGCTGGTGCATGGTCCCCCACTGAGTTCCAGTTTTTGGTACCTTTGTTCCGCCCTAATGACTCGCTCACTGGATCTAAAGTAATAGGATCTAAGTGAGAATAATAACCACCACGATCGCTTTTATCTAGGAAAAAGTCGTTGAATAACTTAATAGTTTTCTCCGTATCATCCATGATCCGAGGGTCACCATTGAGGCGATAAGTTTGTAACGGACCTGCCAGGGCGTAAATTTGTTCGTAAGCAGGAATAGCATCGTAGTCATCGCCAAATTCTGAAGCGAAAATTTTCTGTTCCCGTTCCCCTTGCACATCGATACCATGATACCAATAAACAATACCCTCGTCTAAGTCCACAAACCTCATGTGGTCTCGCAGATATTCAGTACCTTTTTCTGCTGCTTCTAGGAAAATTTCGTCCCCAGTCATCATGTATCCTGTAGCCATTCCGTAAACCATCCGGGAGATAGTATCAGTTTCTTGACGGAAGTTTACCTGTGATTTTGCACCAGATAGACTTAGGGTTGTGCGATAGTCGCGGTAGTCTATTTCTTCGTCACCAAATTGAGCTTTGACATAAAAATTAGCTAGGGAGCGAACCTGATCTACCCACCAGTTTTGTTTTTCAAATATATAGTCATCTGCTTGACGACCGACAAATACTATTTGTTTGGCTTCAAATATGGGACTATCTGGGTAAAATACTCCATAAGTGAATAGATACCGACCAGGTTGCAACATTGAGCGCATAGAACCTGTTGCATCTGGGTATGCTTCATCTAAGTTTTGTATTAGTTTGGCATAACTTGTGGGGGATAGTCGGGCTTGAAATTCTCTGCCATCTGTTGTTTTGATGCCAAAAATATCTGTAGCTGAGTTGAAGTTAGTAACATACCCGGCGATCAGGTCTGAGAAGGTAAACTCTACTGGGATACTCATGTTTGGATTATTTTTAAACTGTGTTTACAAATTTTTTAATTAGGACTTATGCAGAAACCAGGTTTCTCAAAATTTCGCATTCAGAAAACAATAAATGCAATCAACCCGGTTTCTTGTTTGGGTGTCTCATTAATTGATCGTGAATAATAGATAATTACCTTTGGTTAAAACCGTACTTGATTTAATTAATAATGGATAATGAAAACTATCTCTAATCATCAATTATCAATTATCAATTATCAATTATCCATTAGCTTCGATCGCTTCGACAAATTTTTCCATAAATTCATCTGTTACACCTGGATGTTTTGCTGTGATTAAGTTACCATCAATAACTAAATCTGCTGTTTGGTCTCCATCAAATATTACATCTGCTCCAGCATTTTCTACATCACAAATAATGTTATGAGCGCAGGTAACTTTTTTATCTTTAAGCATTTCATTGTCAGCACAAAACAGCCATAAACTATGACAAATTGCTCCTAATTTTACATTTTCTGTATTAACAGCATTCCGCAAAAATACTACTGCTGGTGCTTGATTTTTTTCACCTTTTTTGGGGTTTACCTGATAACGCAACCTATCTGTGGCATAAGCACCAATACAGATAATACCTTTATAATCTGAGGGATTAACATCATTAACTTCTGTGGAAACTGTAACTTGTTCTTCCACAACATTATTCTCTGGGTTAGAGCCAAAATGTAGTTCTTTTTGCCCCCACAAGTGAGTAATATATTCTACTTCATAGCCTTTTGTGGGAAAAAATTCATTAAATTTACGATATTCTGTAGAATCAAAATGGTCTTCAATTAAGACTCCAATTTTACCTTTTGTTGCTGTTGCCATTTTTTTTGACTCCTGATTTTCTTTATTGGGTATAATCTACAAATGAAATATTTATTCAGATGTTATTCTAGCTTTCAAATCAGATAAAATAACTCAAAATAAGAGATTCAATTAGATTGCAATTATTACAATTATCTCAGACTTTTTTTAGTTGTTACTCTGCTGATTAAATCTCAAACCTTTAACAATAAATGCTTTAGACTTTTTGAGAATAAAAAAAGCGCCAGATTTTCAGTAATAACTTGTGAAAAAAACTGTAGTGGTTTGGTCTCCAAATCCCTTTTTCACCAAAAAATCAGGTCTCAAGCCTCCCCTTTTAAGGGGATGAAAAAGCGGTCGTTTCGCTTCGCGACATGAATTGCTCGCAGTCCGTCAGGATGAGATGGCGTTAGCGAAGCGGGTCCGTAGGAGCGGGTCTCCCGAAGAGCGCAGAGCCGCTCCGCTTTATATGTCGCGCAGCGTTAACGTTTGCGGAGCATTCCGTCAGGAAAGTTGTGCGGAACGCTAAACGCCATATCTAATCGACCAAGAGAAATCAAATTCAGTATTTCAAGCCTCTGGGTTTAGCCAGAGGCAGGTGTTAACTGTTAACTGTTAACTGAAATGACTTGGGTTGGGAAACCAAACCCCTACACAAAACTGAAATGACTTGGGTTGGGAAACCAAACCCCTACACAAAAATGTTGCAACCTGTCTAGGATTACTATATCTAGTTTTATGTCGTAATCAATTTCAGAAGTTCTGCTGCTGCAAATACATCCCGGTAGAATGTTAATTGTTCAGTTTTCAAATAGCAACCACCTCTGTGACCGCGACGCACCCAAGTTACATTTCCCTTTGCAATAGTTTCGTTAGTTTCCACATCTACACTTTTCCACTCAAAAAATGTATGTTCTCCAGAAAACATAACTATTGGCCAGCACATAACACATCCTGGCTGAGAAATCAATGCCCACCAATGCTGTTCCCTTTCTTTTTGTTCCTCTAGACCAAAATATTGTCCGTCTTGGCACAAATAAATCAAATCCTTGTAATATTCTGCCGTGAGAAGATCACCGCGACTCTGCCTCAAAGCTTCACAATGAGTAGGCCACCACTCTTTATTTTCTTTCTCTATTTGTTCTAATGTGTAGTCAGGACCAACTGCTGGTAATGTTTCCTCTTTCATAGAAATAAATTTTTCTGCTAGAGTAATCATCTCTGTGGCAACATCAGCAGCTACTGGAACGGCTCGAGAGTAATCTACTGCTAGGTCTTTGTAGTAATTTGTGCGTTGGCGCATAATATCCCCGTTAGTTGTTTTTTGCTTGGTTAAAATTAAGAATTAATGAGTCAAATTATTAGTCAACATTAGATCAACTACATCATTTTGTAGTTGATTAGCAGCTCCAATATCCATAATTAACTGAGCTACTGTTGAGCTTCGCTGACCTGCCAATGTCATTTTACCATCATTGACAAATGTGTAAGCAGTCCTTTCTGGAAATGGTCTTATTTGTTTAACATACTTACTGTGTTCGCTCACTAACTCTTGATATTCTTTAGATACAAAAAGTAGTTCTAGTTCTAAGCGGTTCCAGTAAGCTATTTCTACTGCAGCTTGATAATTTAGTTCTGGTAGTTCAGAGTGGGATACTCCACCTGCATCTGGCCTAGTGTTATCAACTTCCTCAAATAGATGTAATCGCAGTTTCAACACTTGATCCATTTTTGCCAGAGCTGGAGCAAACTTCTCTTTATAGTATGTACGAAACTCTTCTACACTTACTCCATCAGCTTTCCTAATCATGCAGTGGTACTTTTCTAACCCTTGATGACCATTAGGAGAACCATTTTCAATTCCATCTTTGAAGGTTATAGAGTTACCAGGGTTTGTATTATAACCTATTGCTTTGCTGAAGATGTTATGCTCATCATCCATCAAAATAGTCGCCGCTTTGAACCATGTTTCGCGGTCTTCTACTGTTTTGAAGGTTAATTCAGCAATGCCATCAAAGTTTTCTTCTGGAGTAGAAGCATCCACTAAGTTTCCGATACTAGGCCATATTCCCCCATCATTATGGGCAACATGAAATTGCCAATATTGGTACTGACCTGGTAGACGGGCACAAACTGGTCCGTGAACATCTCTCCAATAGTCGTCAAATAGTTCGAGGGTTATTCCTTTTCTTTTCCAAAGGAGAACATAGAAAGCTACTTGTGCTTCCTGGTCACGACTAGAATAGTCGGCAACTTCTCCTTTCTTGATTAGAGTTGATAGCATAGTTTGCTGCCTTTGCTTTTCAGAATATTACGAGTTTATCTATACTTCTGCTGAAGTTACCCAAAGATTTTTGAAGCTTTTTGAGCAAACAAGATTTTATCTCCTCAAACTTCTCACACCTCCAAGACTTCGCACCCTACCCAAACACTTTTTTTTCAGCAAATCTTAATTATTTCGGTGGGAATAATTCGTTTAATTCCTCTTTTAATTCTCCGAGGGCACCAAAGCAACCTGCTGCTTTATTAAATCCTGCATAAACACAGGTGAATACTAGCAGTTCCTCTATTTCTTCCAAAGTTGCCCCTTGAGACATTGCCATCTTAACGTGAGCGCCAAATGGGTTTCCCGGACCTACATGATCTTGATTAACTACATCTATTGCTACTGTGATTAGAGCTTTGGTTTTTTGGTCTATTATTGGTAGACCCCATGCTTCACCTGCTACACGAGTACAAAAGTCCCCAAATTTGGGGTTGATACTATTTAAGCCTTCTTGCAGTGCTTTGTCATCTAATACTGCGTTTTTGTATGCCATAGTTATCTGCTTAATTTTTCTAACTTGCTGTAGTCTTTATTTCTGTGTTTAAGGACTGCGATCGCACCAGCATTGTCTAGCATAATCACTTTCTCAAACAGTTTAACATTTTATCTATTAGGAATCGATCTGCTTGTGAGTGGGCAGATGACGGCCAATTTATTTTTGACCCTATATAATTGTCTGGACTTATGACTTATTGGCTCGGCTTTTTACATAAGAATGGGATTTACTTAGCCATTTATGCCAGACATTTTTTTCTATGAACTAGACTACCACTTTAAGTTACATTTTGGTTATTGACTTCTCCCCGCTTTAAAAAGACGGGGATTCTCAAAGGATGCGAAGCAGCAG
>NZ_JBNHEQ010000097.1:0-3104 GCF_050016015.1 Dapis hubbardiae BLCC-M172 | reverse complement strand
CACTCCCCTACTCTCAATCTCTAATTTTAAATAGACCCCTTCAGGGGTTCTATATAATAGGTGTGCATTAGGGCGGGTTTATATCAATCAATGAGTCAGCATGAAAATTCTAGCTAAAACCCGCCCCTACATATTGCCCCATTTTAGATATGTCAGTCCAGAGAAAATTTTATTACAATCTCTACATAGATTGCTATATGTATCCGGATTATTTATCCTGTGACTTTTCAGGTTCAGATTCACTTGGGTTCCCTAGCTGAGAGTTATCTTTAATTGACACCCCATTTCGTAACTTAACAACCCCCTCAACTACAATATTGTCACTACCTTTCAATCCATCAACTACCTGATAATTTTGACCTTGAATACTTCCTAACTGTACAGGTTTCTGGGTTGCCACCAACTTCTTCTCACCATCCATTATTTTCTCTTCGGCGAGAAAAACAAAAGCTTGGTCTCCAATTTTAGTAACTGCTGTAGTTGGAATTGTTAAACCTTGACCTTCTTCCCAGATAACTCTTGCTCTTACCTGTTGGTTAGTTTGTAGTTTCTTCTGAGCATTGTTATATATTGCCTTGACTAAGACAGTTTGAGTTCCTAAACCTGCATCTGGAGATATAAAAGATACCCGACTGTTACCAATTAATTTACCTGTACTTTGATTTAGTAAATCAACTCGTGTACCTAGCCTAATTTGAGGCAGTCGATCTATGGGAATCTCAATATTAACTTCTAAAGTGCTATTATCCTGAATACTGGTTAGTTCAGTTTGAGGGTCTACATAATCACCCACTTTTGGGACTACATTTCCAAGTACCCCATTAATAGGAGCAACAATATCGTAGTATTGTAACTGCACCTGTTCTGCCACAGCATTTGCCTGAGCTTGTTGTAGTTCAGCACGAGTTGTATTTACCTGAGCTTCCTGAGATGCAATAAGTTCGTCTTGACTAGCAATTTGAGCATCTAGAGTCTCAATTCGACGCTCTAAGTCTGTTCTAGCAGTTTCTACTTGTGCTTTGGATGAATCTATAACTTCTTTTTGAGCTGCTATTTGAGCAGTTAGGGTACTGGTGCGACGTTCTAAATCTTTTTTGGCACTTTCTACCTGTGCTTTAGCTGCATCTATTACTTCTCTTTGAGATGCTATTTGAGCGGTTAGGGTAGTGGTGCGACGTTCTAAATCTTTTTTGGCACTATCTACCCGTGCTGCTGCTGCCTCAATTTCTTGTTTGATATTATCTATTTCAGCTTCAGCTTGTTTGATGTCACGAGTAGTTTGGTCAAATCTTTCTTTGGGAACTACTCCTTGTTCATATAATGTAGAAAATCTTTCTTGTTCAATTTTTTGATATTCTAGTACCGCTGTTCTTCTATCTTTTTCCGCCCTCTGCGCTCGTAAATTTGCTTGAGCATCTTCTAATTGTGCTTCTTCAGATAAAGAATTCAATTCAGCAATTAATCTATTTAGTTCTTGACGTTCTGACCTGAGATTTGCTTCAGCATTTTGTAAATTAGCTTCTTCAGATAGAGAGCTTAATTCTGCTAGTAACCTATTTAATTCTTGACGTTCTTGACGGAGGTTTGCTTGAGTGCTTTCTAAGTTAGACCGTTCAGAAATTAAGTTTCTTTCTGCAACTAATTCCCTTTTATCATCTCTTAAGGATCTGAGTTGAGCTTGTGAACTATCCAACTGTGCCTTAGCTGAACCTATTTGAGCAATATTACTATCCAGAACTGCCTGTTGTCGAGAAGGGTCTATTTGCAGGATAGGGTCTCCTTTGGTCACACGGTTCCCTAATGATGCAAATACTTGGCTTATTTGTCCATCGACTCTAGGTCTAATAATTGCTTTTTCTTTTCCTTCTAATGTTGCAATATATTCTGTACTATCTGCAACTTGAGTCTCATCAACTCTTGATATTTCGACTGCTGTAGCTGGGGGTGCTGGTGGTGGTGCGCTACCTCCACAGGAACTTAACAACAGGGCAGATAATACCAAGGGCCAATATTTAGCCTGTTTGACTAATTTGCTATCCATTGGTCTTAAGTTCACTTGTAAATATCTCCTAAGTTTTAGCTAGCTTTTGAATTTAAGTAATTATGGGATTATTTAAGTTTTGAATATTTGATGCTTTATGCTAACATATAAACTATGAAGTTCGTGGTAAAATTTCCTTTTTTAGGACGGTATTTTAAGAATATTTACACTAGCAAAGGAATAGTGTTCAGATAAGTTTACATTTGATTAAATATCTATTTTATAGAGTATAAAAAAAACCTTAAATTATTCAATTTTTCAGCTTATTCTATTTATAATAGAGAGTTTGATTTAGAATTAAGTAATATCAATTCCCTTTAAACAGTTGTCATTGCGAACGTAACGAAGTGGAGAGAAGCAATCTCAATGGTTTCACAGTAGATTCTAGAGATTGCCACGTTACGCTACGCTTCACTCGCTGCGGACAACCAAGTCATTGCGAGCGGAACGGAGTGGAGAGAAGCAATCTCATTTTAGGGGGTAAAGCAAAACTACAAACAAAGGCTGATAACTGATAACTGATAACTGTTCACTGAAATAACCCAACACCATCACACAAATGTCTATCGCTTTCACTGACATTGGGGTTATTTTCTAGGTAGTCGCGCATCCAGTTGCAACCCCATTCATGGAGGCGATCGAACTTCCAACTATTCCAAAGCTTCAGTGTTTTGTCAGCACTTGCAGTGGCAATAATTTCTCCATCCGAACTAAATGCTACACCAAAGACCGCATCCTCATGGCCGATGAGAGTCTGCAATAATTTCCCTTCAAGGTTCCACAATTTTACTGTTTTGTCATTACTGGCAGAAGCAATAATCTCTCCATCCGGACTAAATGCTACACCCCAAACATAATTTTCATGCCCGGTGAGAGTCTGCAATAATTTCCCTTCAAGGTTCCACAATTTTACTGTTTTGTCAGCACTTGCAGTGGCAATAATCTCTCCATCCGGACTAAATGCTACACCAAAGACCGAATGCTCATGCCCGGTGAGAGTCTGCAATGATTTCCCTTCAAGGTTCCACAATTTTACTGTTTTGTCATCACTTGCAGTGGCGAT
>NZ_JBNHEQ010000096.1:0-4595 GCF_050016015.1 Dapis hubbardiae BLCC-M172 | reverse complement strand
GGATTGACAAATAAGGAAAATATTTATTTCTCTTGGTCGATTAGATATGGCGTTTCGCTGCGCGACATATATAGCGTTAGTTAGCGCAGTTCCTCTGGAAGAGGCAGCTCCTCTGCAAGAGGCAGCGGCTCTGCAAGAGCGGGAAACCGTTCCCTCCGGGACGCTTTCCTACGGAATGCTCCGCAAACGCGCGTTTGCGGAGCTTTGCGTTAGCAAACGCCATCTCATCCTGACGGACTGCTCCGCAAACGACCGCTTTTTCCCCTTGAAAGGGGAGGCTTCAAGGCGTGAATTATCTAATTATTTAATTATTTAATTGTTTAATTATTAATTATTTCGGTAATTCTAGGATGGGTTTTGCTAATTGTGTTATAATTAATAACTTTAGGTTGCAAAATGACTGGAAGGCAATCATCAGCCTTTTGACGGAACGCGCAAAAAACACATTTTTATCAGCAGATTTATCAGATCATGTCTGAAAAAAAGCTCTTAATTACCAACAATATGCCTCTAGATAAACTACAACAACTAGCAACTAAGTCTGTTGATTTACTAGAGACAATTCTTGATAACTCAAGCATCCCATTACCAGAAAGAGCAGAAATAGCTTTGCGAATATTAGATATAGCTCAATCTGCTGAAGGAAATATTCAAAATCCAATAACTTCAGCTAATAGTAATATTGTTGCACCTCCTACCTCCAAAATACCAAAGTTTATCCCTAACTATTCTCAGTCAACCTCAAATCAAAATCAATCCAAAATTTTACCTGTCAACTACCTACAAATCGATAATTTCTTGGAACCTCAACAACTAGAAACAGCACTCACAGTTGCCATCCAAAATAAAAATAATTTTACCGACTCTTCAGTTCACAACAAAAGCAGCAATAAAGTAAAGAAATTTCGACAATCTTCAGTTCTTCACCATAAATTTTATCCCGAAATTGCTACATCTGTACAAAACAAAGTCTTAAATATTCTCCCTTCAGTTTTGGAAAAACTAAACCATGCAAATTTCTCCACATCTAATATTGTTATTCAACTAACAGCACACAATGATGGTTGTTTCTACACAATTCATAGTGATGCCAATACAGAAATGACTGCTACTAGAGAAATGACTTATGTTTACTACTTCTATCAAGAACCAAAATCATTCTCTGGAGGAGAATTAGTAATTTATGAAACTAAGGTAGAGGGAAATAATCTTTCCAAACACAATGATTTTAAAGTAATTGAACCTCGTAATAATAGTATTATCTTTTTCCCTAGTCGTTACTTACATGAAGTCTTACCCGTTAGTTGTCCGACTAAAGCGTTTGAAAATAGTCGCTTTACATTTAATGGTTGGATTCGCCGTGAAGATGGTTCAATAATTGATAATTGATAATTGATAATTGATAATTACCTCTCCCTAAAAGGAAGAGGATTGAATAAAAGGAAATTTTTTTTGTTTCTCCACAGTCAGTGAGAGGCTTTATACCTTTATTTTTCGGTAATGGGGCAACGGACTTTTCTCCTATACCTTCCATACCTGAACTCTAAAGTAACAGAAACCGAATTACAAATCAGGCAAATGAAAAAGTTTTTGTTTGTAGTTTTGCTCTAGCCCGAACTTATAGATATTGCTCAAGCCTAACTACGAACTTTAATTATAACTACTCAAGCGGACATAATATCAGTCCAGTTAAATGTTAAAAAAATTGTAGGGGCGGGTTTCTCGATTAAATTAATGAGTTTTCACATTTAATTAGATAAACCCGCCCATAATAATGTAACGAACCATTTTAGATGTGTCGGTTCACTACCTACTGGATTGTTTCAATTAAAAGAGTTCATTAGGAAGTAGGGGAGTAGGGGAGTAGGGGAGTAGGGGAGTAGGGGAGTAGGGGAGAAAGATTGTTGTTGGGTTTTTCCGTTGGAAATGCTCCGCAAACGGTTCCATGCTGCGCAATGCTAACGCAAACAACCCAACCTACATCTATTGCAACATTTAAGATGAAACAATCCACTACTAAAAAAAAATATTTCTATATTTGACTTTCAAGTAATTTCAAACATAATAATACATCAAAAATTAGCCAAAAACTTAGGAATGGAAATTTTACCAAAAGACAAGCTACAACATCTAGTTGATAAGTCTGTTGAAATCCTCGAAATGGTTTTGAATAACCAAAATATTTCTGAGCAAGAGCGAGCAAAAATTGCTGCTAGAATTCTGGAAATTGAGAATCAACGAAGTAACAAAAACTCATCCCAGTCTGACCATAAATCATTCAATCAACAAAATAAATCTCAAATTTCCGATGATTGGAAACAATGGATGACCGAAAGTAAATTGCGCAACTACCCTGATATTTCCATTATTCAAGAAATGGTTAAAAGAGGAATAAATGAGCAAATTGCTGTAGCAGAATTAAGTCATTTAACTGCTAATCCCTATTTTAAAGCAAGCAATAACATGATGCAGTTGTTCAGAAAACTGGAGTCGATGTTAGAAGTCCGTCATCAAATTTCTCAACTGTCTCCAAACTCTAGCTATATAGAACGCAGAAGTCGTATTTCCAAAGAAGAATTTTTAGCAAAATACTACGCCACAAATACCCCAGTTGTAATTACAAATATGATGACTAAATGGCAAGCTCTGTCTTTGTGGACTCCAGAATATTTTAAAACTAATTATGGCGATGCTGATGTAGAGATTCAACATAATCGTAACTCAGATGCACAATATGAAATTAATAAAGCTCGACACAAAAGAGAATTAAAGTTAAGTGAATATGTCGATATGGTTGTCAATGGCGGTGATACTAATGATTATTATATGGTTGCTAGTAATCGTAATTTTCAACGAGACAAAATTAAAAATCTCCTGGATGATATAAATTTTTATCCTGATTTTTTAGATAGCTCAAATACTAAAGGTCAAATCAAATTATGGTTTGGTCCAGGTGGTACAATTACACCAGTACATCACGACCAAACTAACCTAATAAGCGCTCAAGTCTATGGCAGAAAACTTTGGCGAATTATCTCTCCAGATCAAACCCCATTTCTCTACAATTATCAAACTGTTTTTAGTAAAGTAGACTTAGAAAATCCAGATTACTATAGATATCCTTTGTTTAAAAAGGTGAAAATTATCGAGGTAATTCTTGAACCTGGAGAAATGATTTTTATTCCTATCGGTTGGTGGCATCAAGTTAAGTCACTTAATGTTAGTATTTCTCTTTCTTTAATGAACTTTATTTTTCCCAATTACTATAAGTATTAAAATCCTAGTATTCAGTAAGCATTTAGTAGGTAATACTTTACGGGGTGACAAGTTAGTTGAAAGCTATATATAGAAAAGGAAAAGTTCGTAGTAGGGCTTTAGCCCTAAGTTATGGATCGGGCTGAAGCCCTACTACAAACAAAAACAGGACTTACGCATAGACTATACATATAGTTTTTAAAACTATTGCGCAATAGTTTTAGATTCTACATTTAGTATATCTGCATAAGTCCTGAAAAACTTTTTTACCACTAATTATCTGGACATAATATAACTGGAATTTAGCCTAAATAAATATTGAATAGAAGGCAAAAATCCAATATACACAGTGTCAAAACTAAAACAGGATAATATTTACTTTATTCTCCTAAATTTCATCAACTCTTTACCAAAAGGGTATTTTATATAAAGTTTTGATGAAGATTATTGCCTTCTTAAAAATACAGGTTTACAGCAGGTTTTACTAATAGCTATATTGTTAATTGTAAATAAGCAATTTATCTTACAGGATGACTCCAATGATGAACAAAACTTTTGCAACTGTATTACGTTCTGCGAGAAAAGTTATATTTGATTCTTCGTTTTTATCAGTAACTGGTGTTGCTATAGCATCAACAGTTTTATTGCCTACTTCGGCTGAAGCCTTTACTTTTAACTTTGGAGCCGACAGTACATCTTCCAATTCTCCTGCTACTGGAGCTTCAGCTTCTGTAGATTTTGGCTTCATCCAGCAAGGCTCTGATGTTAAGATTGAATTGGGTATTACAAACACTACAGGTAGTAGTATTTTTGGTGATGGAGCCACTGCTTCTAAGTTGACAGGCATTGGTTTTGATCTCTTGGATGGTTTAAGCTTTGCTGGTTCCTTCAACTCTGATGGTTTTCTTGATACATTTATAGAAAACGCTGCTTTTAACCCCTTTGATACTTTGGATGTTGGTATTGCTGATAACAATAATTTCTTGGGTGGTAATGCTAATGGCGCTCTTGCTCAAAGTCAATCTACTAATGTTAGCTTCTTGGTAAGTGGCGCTAATCTTGTGGCTGCAACTTTAGAAAATGATTTCTTTACAGCTTTCACGAATCAAACCTTAGATATCGGTGCTCGTTTCCAACAGGTTAACGCAGGTGCAGGAAGTGACAAATTATTAGGTGGCACAACTGGTGGTGGCACAACTGGTGGCGGCACAACTGGTGGTGGCACAACTGGTGGTGGCACAACTGGCGGTGGCACAACTGGTGGTGGCACAACTGGCGGTGGCACAACTGGTGGTGGCACAACTGGTGGTGGCACAACTGGTGGTGGCACAACTGGTGGT
>NZ_JBNHEQ010000095.1:7022-42510 GCF_050016015.1 Dapis hubbardiae BLCC-M172 | reverse complement strand
GAATAGATTTCATTTCGATTTTTAAATTGAGATTTTTTCGGGGAGTAGGTAGTAGATCAGATAGACTAAGGGAAAATTGCCTAAGTCTGGCTGTTCTATCTGTGGGAAAATATGACCTATATCTATAACGTTATAGTTTTGCTCAATAGATTTCATTTCGATTTTTAAATTGAGATTTTTTCGGGGAAGTAGGTAGTAGGTCTGGTAAATTCAGAAAATTTCCTCTGTTTTGCTTTTCCCTCTTGGAGAAAATCTGAGCTAATTTCTAGCACTATAGTTTATAGCACTGTAGACTCAGAAGAGTAATATGGCATTTTAGTAACTTTACAGTCAAAATAGAAGTAATCATTGATTAGTTTTGATGAAAACATCATACTAACTTCAAAAAAATAAGACTTTCAGTAACCCCATATCACTAACTACTGAGTATTTTTCTAATGTGGATGAAATAAACCAATACTATAAAATTCTAGAACTTGAACCTGGTGCTTCTCTAGAAGAAGTAAAAGAAGCTTACCGAGATTTAGCTTTTGTCTGGCATCCAGATCGCTTTATCCACAATACTCGTCTACAAGCAAAAGCCCAAACTCGTCTGAAAGAGATTAACGAAGCTTACCGTAAATTGCGGTATTTTTTAAGTGATTCTCAACAGCAAGTTCCTACAACAAGACCAACTCCTAGTCAAACAAAACCTACACCACGTCGCCCTCCATCTTCTCCTAACCCCTCGACTCCTCCTCAGTCTCCTCAAAGACCACAAAATTATAAAAAAGATAATTATGGTTCTCAGCAATATGTTCAGACATCTGCTCGTCAGCCATATTCAACAACTTCTGATATTCCTTGGGGTAGCTTAATTGGTACTTTCCTTTTTTATGCTATGACTGCTTGGGTGTTGGTTATTTCTAAAGCTCCTGTCTGGAGTTGGGCAGTAGTTGAAGGTGTGGCATGGATGGGAATGACTGTTTTGGCAATTGAGGGGTCAAGTTCCCAGAGGTGTTGGGCGATCGCCATGTTAGGTGCTGGAGGTGGAGCAGGTTGGATAGCTGGAAATTATGTGGGGGGTGTGGCAACTGCTTTAGCATGGGCTATGGTGGGATGTAGTCTGGGGGTTATTGCTGGTACTGAACCAAAGGCCAGAACTGTTGCTGCTGTAGTTACTATTGGTGGAGTAATTGCTTTGGTGGGGTTTTTGGCTGGCAATGGGGCTGAAAATATATTGCTGGTTGTGGTTGGTTCAATTGTTTGGGCTGCTGGAGGATTTGTTTTTGGGACAATAGTTGATGCTGTGATTGGTTCAAAGACCGGTACTGGTGTTGGTAATATGTTGGGCTTTGTTTTGGGGGCTTGGGTTGGTGCTTGGTCTGCTGCTTGGAATTCTGCTCGGTCTAAGAAGGTGGCGATCGCTTTGGTTAGTGCTGGACCTGATATTATTATTGGGTCTTGGGTAGCTATTGGTATTGTGGCTGGAGTAATTGCTCAAATGGTGGCTGGAGAAAAGTTGATAGAGTTGTTTAATGGCTTTTTTACTTTTTTGATTTTGGCTATTATTTCTGGGTTAGGTTTGGGTTTTGGTTGGTGGCTTTCGACGAGCATAATTTAGAATTTAGAATTAATGAAAGTGATTTTTTGTAATAAGTTCATAAGTATATAACTATAGTAGTTTAACTTAAAAATGAGACGTTTTTAAGTCTGAAACTCCCTCATAGCAAGAAAGCTTTGTCTCAATCTAAAGTGAAATGACTATAAAATTAATTACACATCCTATTTAGTCCCCTTGCCTATTCCTACACTTCTCACACTTCCCACACTTCCCGGACTTTCCCAGTGCCTCTGTCAACTCAAATTTTAAATTGACTTTTTTCCTTCTTTTAATAATTGTTCAAACTTGGATGTAGGCAATGGTGCGCTGAATAAATAACCTTGAATTTCGTCACATTTGTGTTTCCGAAGAAAGTCTAATTCTGCTTGGGTTTCTACTCCTTCAGCAACTACTCTTAAATTTAAACTATGAGCCATTTGAATAATTGCTATTGTAATTGCTTCTGTCTTGCTATCTGCAATTATATTACGAATAAAACTTCTGTCTATTTTAATCACATCAAATGGAAACTCTCTGAGATAACTTAAGGATGAATATCCTGTACCAAAATCATCTATTGATATTTTAATTCCACACTTTTGCCATGATTTCATCATTCTACTTGCAGCTCTTTCGTTTTGCATAACTAAGCTTTCTGTGACTTCTAATTCTAGGTGATTAGGTTTTAAATCTACTTCTTCGAGAATTTTAATAATTCGTTCTTGCAGATTTTTCTGAACAAATTGACGCCTAGATAAGTTAACTGCTATTTGGAATGGTAAAAAACCTGCTTCTTGCCAAATTTTTGTTTGATTACAAGCAGTACGCAATACCCATTCTCCTATGGAAATAATTAACCCTGTTTCTTCTGCTAAGGGGATAAATTCTGCTGGTGAAATCAAGCCTTTTTCTGGATGATACCAACGAATTAAAGCCTCTGCTCCAGTAATTTTACCAGTCATAAGATTAACTTTTGCCTGATAATAAACTTGAAATTCTGAGCGTTTTAAAGCATTACGCAAATTGGTTTCTAAGGCTAGTTGTTCTAGAGAAATTACAACTGCTTCTGACTTATGCAATTGATAATTATTTCCTCCTTTTTGTTGAGCATGATACATTGCTGCATTAGCATTTTTTAGCAGTTCATCTACTTCTATATTATCTAATGGATAAAATGTAATTCCTATACTAGCAGTAATATAAACTTCATACCCTTCTAAAACCATTGGTTGAGAGATTATATCTAAAATAGATTGAGCTACATTAATAGCATCTTGTTTTTGTTCTACTGGCTTCAGAATTATGGCAAATTCAGCAGCTTCTAAACGAGCTAACATATCAATACCAGTAATATAATCTTGAATTCTTTTCGCCATATTACATAACACCAACTCTCCATTTTTACTACCCAATGTTACTTTAATTCTATTAATTCGATCTAAGCTAATATAGAAGATAGGTATTTTGGGAAAATTTTGATATTTATCAGATTTTTTGATATTACATAAATCTTCTAAACTAGCTTGATTTTTCTGGGATAAAATTTCATTTAGTCTGGCTCTAAATAAAGAACGATTTGGTAATAGAGTTATTGGGTCATACTGATGCCTTTGCAGAGCTATTTCAATTGTTAAATGTAAGTTTCTTTCTTCAAAGGGTTTAACAATATAACCAAAAGGATTTGTTGCTTTTACTCTTTGTAGAGTTTTATTATCGGTGTAAGCTGTCAAGAATATTATGGGTATTTGTAAGTTTGACTGAATTTGTTCTGCTGCTGTTACTCCATCCATTTCTCCTTGTAACATTACATCCATTAATATTAAATTGGGTTGCTTTTCTGCTGCCATTAAAATTGCTTCTTCGCCGGAAGAAACAATATCAACAACTGTATATCCCATGGTTCTCAGACTATCTGCTAAATCTTCAGCAATAATACTTTCGTCTTCAACAATCATAATTTTTGATTTTGACATTATTTATGCACCTGTATAATTTATTATTATTTAGGGATTAGGAAGTAGGGGAGTCAAGAGTAGTTAGGAGGAACATATAATTATAAAGTAATAAGGTTTCCTACGGAATGCTGCACAAATAGATAAGATTAATTAGGGAGTAGGGGAGTCAAGAATAGTTAGGAGGAACATATAATTATAAAGCAATAAGGTTTCCTAGGAAATACTGCGCAAACAGGTAAGACTAAAACTCCGATAGTATGGAATTGTTAGAGTACCTCTTGAGATTACAAAACTACAAAAAAAATCTTTAACTGAACTGTATTATACCAATTCCCATGCATTATTGTTATACTTGGGCGGTACTTCAGTTATTAACTGATCGAGACAATCAGAATTATTTTTTTGCTGATTTTAGTTAGTTTAATATTAATTATTCTTATGTTTGCTTCTCCGGTACGGACGTTGCATCCAAGGTCCCTACACTCCCCTACTCCCCTACTCTGAAATAGATAAAGTTTTTGAGAAATGGTATTATCTATGGACTAATTTAGTTTCTTATAAATCACTAAGAGACTGTTTGTAAAAGGAATATTAAATCCAGGCGTAGGGTGGGGAGGGTGAGGCGACCATAACCATCAATCGTAACCAAAATTTAACTTTTCGCACCCCACCCACCGAACATTAAGCTCTCTGGCCGTCTTAATCTTTAGTTTACAAACACTCTCTAAAGCCTCCTTCCCTGTTCCTTAAAAAGTTATTTTAAAAACTGTTCCTACTGCATTAACTCTCTCAATTTCTCCCTTAAGTTGTCTTACTAATGAGAAAACTAAACGTAATCCTAAAGAACCAGAATTTTTATAGTCTAAACCTTCTGGAAAACCAATGCCATTATCACCAACTTGGAGAATAAATTTATTTTCATTATTATGATCATAATTTAAATCTATAAAAATATCTCCTAAAGATTCTTCTGGAAAAGCATACTTAAGAGAATTAGAAACAAGCTCATTAATTATTAAACCACAGGGAACTACGGTGTCAATATTTAAGAAAACAGGAACTACTTTGACATTTAATTTTACTCCTCTTGTTTTAACTTCATAAGCTTTGAATATATGAGAAGCTAGGTTGCGAATATATTCACTAAAATCAATTCTGGATAAATCTTTTGATTGATAGAGATGTTCGTGAACAAGAGCCATCGATCTAACTCTGTTTTGACTCTCTTTTAGCATTTCCATAACATTTTCATCTTCAATATATCTTGACTGTAATCTTAATAAACTAGAAATTACTTGTAGATTATTCTTCACCCGATGATGAATTTCCTTTAAAAGTACCTCTTTCTCTGCTAAGGATGCTTTAATTTGTTCCTCATTTCGTTTCCGTTCTGTAATATCACGAATTACAGCTTGGATAACTCTATTTTTGAATGACTTTTTCTCTCCAGAAATATCTCCTACTTTCATGGCAGTTAACAAAACTTCTACTGGAAATTCTGAATTATCTGTTCTCTTAATAATCCACTCAAAATGATTATTCCCTTTACATATTGCTTTAGCTATTTTTCTTTTAAGTAACTGTTGTGATGGTTGCCCATTTTGTTGATATTCTGGATAATAATCTGTTAATTTGCTTGTCAAAAATTCTTCTTTTTGATTCAAACCAAACATAGTTAAAGTAGCACTATTACAATCAATAAATCCTTTTTCATCTAGTAGAATTACAGCATCACTTGTCGCTTCATAAAGACTCCGAAACTTTCTTTCAGATTCTTTGAGTGAAGTAATTAATTTTATTTTCATTGCTTCTGCTTGTTTCCGATCGCTAATATCTATTCCCACTGAAACTACTGCTTTTCCTGCATCATATTTCTGAAGTACAATTAGATAGTTTTTTACATTACCATTAACCTTTGTTTCAACCTCCTGAGAGATTTGTTGTTCTGAGCTAGCAAAAAATTCATTAATAGATTTAACGAACTCTGAACTACTTCCCAGAAAACCTATTTCTTGACCAATAAATGCTTCTGTATGTAAATTAAAACTACCTGCTAATTTCTTGTTTACCCCTATATATCGTAAGTCTGAACTAATCCAAGAAATGAACCAAGGTACAGCATCCAAAACTGCTTGTAGCTGGTCTTTAGCTTTTTGGAGAGCTTCTTCTGATTTTTTCTGTTCAGTTATGTCTGTAGCGGTACCAATAACACCTTGAAAATTTCCAAATTCATCTTTTAAAGTAATTGCATTAAAGTTAAGATATACAGGATTTCCGTCTTGGCGTTTATGGATTGTTTCCCACTGAAAAGTTGATAAATTGTCTCGATCAAAAATTGGTATTGGTGTAATTTTTTCTACTTCTTCTTGATAAATCAAATCTGTTAGGAAACGACCTATGATTTCGGCTGGTTCATAACCATAAATATGTTTAGCTGCTTGATTAACAAAAGTAAAACGCCCCTGAATATCCAGAGACAAAATTAAATTTTGGGAAGTTTCTACTAGATGCCTATATTTTTTCTCACTTTCTGCTAATGCTTTTTCTACTCGCTTTCGTTCTAGGACATTAATAAACATTTCTCCCATAATTCTTAATAGAGCAATAATGTCTTCTGACCAGTTTTTTTCTTCTCTAACTGAGTCGAAACCTAAAAATCCGATGGAAATGCCACAATATGTCATTGGTACAACAATTAGAGATTTTATGGATTGGGAGCGCAAAATTTTTTTAGTCATACATTTTTCTTTTGAAAGTTTAGCTGTACTGGGAATATAAATTGTTTCTAGCTTCTGTATTTCCTCTTCCCATTCTCCTAATGCTGTAATTGGTATTTGTTTTCTTTGTTGAATTTGTGGCTTAATTCCCGTGGCACACCACTCGTAATTATTATTGATATAGTTACCTGTTTCATCCAATAAAAATACATAGCTACGATCGACTCCGCTAAAGGTTCCTATCCATTCGAGAGCTACTTGAATACCTTGATCAATTTCGTCGGGGGCTAAATTAATAAAGTGGGTTGATAGAGTTGTAATTAATTCTTCAAAATTTAGTCTATATAGTAGTTCTTCTCTCGCTTGTTTGTGTCTGACAATTTCGTCTATAAGTTCTTCATTTGATGCTCTTACCGCAGATGTTCTTTCTACAACTTTTGCTTCTAGTTCTTGTTGAGTTTTATAGAGTTCTAATTTGGTAATTTTGCTGTCTGTAATATCAATATTAATTACTCTTAATATTTCTATTTTACCCATTTCCGAAATTTGGGGATTTACTCTAGTTTCATATCTGATATCTCCTGCTTCCCAAAACCATTTAACTTCATTTTTACCCATTGCTAACTTGATTTTATCCAAGATTTCTTGATTTTCTTTGTATAGTTCAAAAATGGAATATCCGACTAAGTTTTCTGGTATTATTCCTGGTTGTTGTGGTTGACCTTGTGCAAAAGTAAATATACCTTTGCTATCTACTTCCCAAATAATTATAGATGCTTGATTAATTATTGTTTCTAAACGTAATTCACTTTTTTGGAGAGCATTTTTAGTACACTGATGTTCTGCTTTCTCTTTTTTTAATTCTTCTGTCAACTGAGCTATATTTTGCTCTAATTTTTTAACAACACTATACATCATTGACATTGATTTTAGGGAAGGATAATATTTCAAAAAATAACTTAAAATGGCATAATCATAAATGTTTAATTTGAAGCTTTCCTGATTTAGCTGCAAATTAAAGTCTTTATTCTCAATCTACTAAGTTATATATTAGCAAGCTATATTTATTCTATAATAAAGCTTTGATTAAATAAATTCGTGAAATACACAAACTTTAGGCGTTGCTGATTTTAGGTATAATTTTTTGGGAAATGGTAATTGCCTAACTCCTAAGGTAAGCATTTCCTCGTAACTAAAAAGTATGTTAAATATAATATTTGACAAATTCTTAGATTTCATAGCTTGATTCACCAAGGTCTGGATAAATTTGGAAAAAGTGTTTAAAAATTGTGAGTAATTATATTATTCTAAAATAATTGGCTAATCTAAAATTATAGCAAACAGCCCAAATAGACAATTACCGAAATATTGTGGTTTAAAGCCTCCCCTTGGATAGGGGATAATAAATAAAAATTTTCCTGTTCGTCAATCCTATCCATTTTCAAGGAGAGGTAATTCGCGCATTCTTAATTCGCGCATTCTTAATTCTTGAACTGATTTTTTGGTCTCAAGCCTCAGATGAAAAAAATCAACTTCAGTATTTCAAGCATAGGACTTTAGCTGAAAGCACTGTTTGGCTCCACAATATCAAAAAGGAAGTTCCTCCAAAAGAAACTAACTAATAACTGATAACTGAAATGACCTTAATAGAATCAAGCAGACTAAAGTTTACTAATGATATAAATATCTGTCGCATTTTGAATGGAATTTGGCAAGTATCAGGCGCTCATGGACGTATTTCTCCAAAAGCTGCTATTCCGAAGTATGTTTAATTATATGGATGCGGGTTTTATTACTTGGGATTTAGCAAGATCATTATGGTCCAGCGGAGGACTTTATTGGAGAATTTAGGCGACAACTAATAAATAATAGGGGAGTAGAAGCTTTATCTAATTTACAAGCTTTTACAAAGTGGGTGCCAAGACCTAATAAAAATGACTAAAAAGTTGGTTGAGCAAAATATTGATATTTCTCGCAAAAGAATGAATTTGGATACTTTGGATTTAGTTCAATTTCACTGGTGGGAATATCAAAATAAAAATTATTTGGATGCTCTTAATTATATGGCGGAGCTTCAGTCGGAGGGAAAAATTAAGCATCTGGCTTTAACTAATTTTGATACTGAACATTTGAAGATTATTATTGAAAGTGGAATTAATATAGTTTCCAATCAAATGCAATTTTCTCTAATTGACCGCTGTCCTTTGGTGGAAATGGTAAATTTTTGTCAAAAGCATAATATTAAGCTTTTGGCTTATGGTATATTATGTGGTGGTTTATTGTCAGAGAAATATTTAGACTCGTCGGAACCTCAAAATAGAAACCTTGATACTGTTAGTTTGAGAAAGTACAAAAATATGGTTGATATGTGGGGAGGTTAGAGTCTATTTCAAAAACTATTAAATTTGCTCAAAAAATTTGCTGACAAGTATAAAGTTAGTATCTCAAATGTGGCAGTTCGCTATATTTTATAACAGCCAAATGTTGCAGGTGCAATTGTCGGAGCAAGGCTGAGTATTTCATAAAATTTTCAGGATAATTATCGCGTATTTAATTTTAATTTAGATGTAGAAGATTAGGAACAAATTAATTATTTAACTTCAGAGTGACGGGATTTGTTTAAGTTAATTGGTGACTGCGGTGATGAATATCGATAATAATGGATAATTGATAGACTCGCCTTACTGAACTAGCCTTTTTATATTAATTTTTTCAGCTTGCTTTATACTTACAAATAATACTTACAAAAGGATTTGAAAATATGTCTGATTCATTTACTTCAGAAATTAGCGATCGTATTTGTTCTCACATGAATGAAGACCATCAAGATGCGGTACTTTTGTATGCTCAAAAATTTGGTAGTTCTGCCAATGCTACAGCAGCAAAAATGCTTTCTATTGATGCTCAAGGTATGAATTTAACTGCTGAAGTTAGTGGGGAAAGTTTACCTGTAAGAGTTGAGTTTGACCATACCTTAAAGGATGCCGAAGATGCCCATCATACTCTTATTGATATGCTTAAAAAAGCTCGTATTCAAAAATGAGAGATGAGCAATTTTACGAATAAAGTCTCAAAACTCTTGCGCAATAGTTAAATTAATTATCAATTCAATAGAAGTTGGACGTTTCGCTGCCCTGCTAACTTTATCTAAAATCTAAAAACTGTTGCGCAATAGTTAAATTAATTATCAATTATAGCGCTAGGCAATAGGCAATAGGCAATAGGCAATAGCGGTGCGACCCCGCGTCGCCGATAGGCGCAAGGGAATGCTGACCAAGAGAGGGAACGCGCACCAAGAGAGGGAATAGTAAACTGTCAAAGGGTTTTCCTAGGTCATGCTGCGCAAACAAGATTTAGAAATGTCAAGAGCCTTAATGCGTAGCGCTATAAAAAGGAAAACTAACTTTTCCTCTAAGTTGAGTCTTTCCAGAATGTTGAGACTCTACTATTGCGTATAGAGCAATAGTGATGAATATTTTTTTGATTTTGGATTAATAAATTAGCTGCTTTTGATTTGTCTGGAGCGATCGCTCAATTTCTGAAAAAGGAAAGGTAGGTTGCTCTGAGGTGAGTCTTTCTAGATGTGTGAAAATCTACTATTGCGTATAGAGCAATAGTTATTTCATTTGCTGAAGCTCTCGGAGGTGGGTGGTGAAATTTTTCTCTTTAATATTGGGAATAGAACCAGATTTTTTTCATTTGCTGAAGCTCCCAGAGGGTGATGAAAATGTTCTCTTTAATATTGGGAATAGAAACAGATTTTTTTCATTTTTTGAAGCTCCCGGAGATGGGTGGTGAAAATTTTCTCTTTGATTGCCGAAACAGCAGTAGTCATTTCATTTTTTTCAGCTCCCAGGGGGTGATGAAAATGTTCTCTTTAATATTGGGAATAGAACCAGATTTTTTTCATTTGCTGAAGCTCCCAGAGGTGAGTGATGAAAATTTTTCCTTTTATTCCGGATAGAGCAAGAGTCAGTCCAGTCGGAAATTTTCACTACTCACTTCCTCTAGTTGGGTGCTTAATAAAATGAAGATATTATTGCTCTTAACGCAATAATCAGAAATTTTGACTCCCCTACTCCCCTACTCTCCTACTCCCCGACTCCCCGACTCCCCGACTCCCGTACTCCCGTACTCCCCGACTCCCCGACTCCCCGACTCCCCGACTCCCCGACTCCCCGACTCCCTAATTCAAAATAGACCCTCCCATCATTTTCTGATACCGCAACTCCAACTCCCTCTTCAACAAAGGCAAACTATTCAAACTTTCATCCTCCTCCATCACCCGAAAAGCAGCACCCCGCGCCAACTCCAAAACCTCCTGATCCTCAACCAAACTCGCCAAAGCAAAATCCGGCAACCCCGACTGCTTAGTTCCCAACACTTGCCCAGGCCCCCTCAAACGCATATCCATCTCAGCAATAAAGAACCCATCCTGAGACTGCTCCAAAACATTCAAGCGTTCCACAGCATCCGTCGAACCTGCACCCCTCATCAACAAACAATAAGACTTATGAACACCACGTCCAACCCGTCCCCGCAACTGGTGTAACTGAGATAAACCAAATCTTTCCGCATTCTCAATCAACATTACCGTAGCATTTGGTACATCTACCCCTACTTCCACCACAGTTGTAGATACTAAAATCTGAGTTTTATTATTCCGAAATGTACTAATAGCTTGGTCTTTTTCCGCACTGCTCATTCTGCCATGAAGTAAACCTATTTGAAACTCTGGAAAAACTTTTTCTGCTAATTTTTTATGTTCTTCTACGGCAGATTTTACATCCAATTTTTCGGACTCTTCAACTAAGGGTAAAACTATATAAACTTGTCTACCTTGAACAATTTCTCGGCGGATTAAATCGTAAGCTTTTTTACGTTGTCTACCAGTCAAAGTTGTTGTTTGAATTGGTTGTCTTCCTGGTGGAAGTTCGTCTATTTGGCTAACATCTAAATCTCCATGTAATGTCAAAGCTAATGTTCTGGGAATGGGAGTAGCTGTCATTGCTAAAAAGTGGGGAGATTCTCCTTTTTGTTGTAATTTTGCTCTTTGTTGAACGCCAAATCTATGTTGTTCATCTATTACTACTAAGCCTAATTTATTAAAGTTGACTGTATCTTGAATTAGAGCATGAGTACCGACTAATACTGGTAATTCTCCGGTCTCAAGTTGAGCATGAATTTCTCGACGTTTTGCTGTTTTTGTCGAACCTGTTAATAGTTCAACTGGCAAATGTAAGAGATTAAACCAACTCACTAATTTACGATAATGTTGTTCTGCTAATACTTCTGTTGGTGCCATTAAAGCAGCTTGATAACCAACTTGAATTGCGGCTAACATGGCGACTACTGCTACTACTGTTTTTCCTGCTCCTACATCTCCTTGTACTAATCTTTTCATTGATTCTGGTTTTTGTAGGTCGTTGAGAATTTCATTGACTACTCTTTTTTGAGCATTGGTTAATTGAAATGGGAGTAGTTCATAGAATTTATTAATGAGTTTTCCTGTGACTGGTAAAGCTATTCCTGTTTCTGTTGTTTTTTGCAGTTGCCGACGTTTTAATAATCCTAATTGTAGGTAGAAAAATTCATCAAAAACTAAGCGACGACGTGCTGCTGCTAAACAATCTCTATCTATAGGGAAATGAATGTTTTTAATGGCGTTTTTTAAGTCTATTAATTGATATTGATGCAGAAAGTTTTCTGGTAATGTATCTGATAATTTTTCTGCTGTTGGTAAAGTTGTAAATATTGCTTTTCTGACAACATCTGCTCCTACTCCATCTGTTAATGGATAAACTGGTACTAAACGACCAATTTTCATTGATTCAATTTGACTACCTTCGCTATCAAGAACTTCTATTTCTGGGTTATCTAAATTTTTGCCATATTTGTTTTCTTTTACTAAACCTGAAGCAGCGACTGTTGCACCGACTGGATAGAATTTTTTTTGCAGCATTTGCCAACCTTTATTACTGAATCTAGGTCCGGCAAAAAAGCGACTAATTTTGATTTGCCCTGTGGCATCTATGAGGGTAAGTTCGAGAATAGTTAATTTCTTATTTTTAGGACTAGAAAAACAGTTAAACCTTTTAACTTTGCCGATTATAGTAACAGTTTCTCCGGGTTCTAAGTCACGAATATTTACTTGGCGAGCATAGTCTATATGGTCTCTTGGATAATAATAAAGTAATTCTCTAACTGTAGATAATCCTAATGTTGCGAGGCGATCGCTGTTTTTAATTCCGATACTTTTTACTTCTTTAAGTGGTTGTTGTAATTCTAGGTTATTGGTAGATTTTTTGGAAAAGTTAGAAGTATTTTTCTGTATTGTTGCAGTTACTTCGATAGGATGTACTTCTGGTGTATTTTTCTCTTTTTGTCTGGCACAGAAAGACTGCATTTTATTTAAAAAATGCTGGGTTTTTTCTAGTAAAGATTGTCGTTCTTCTCTGGTTATTTCTGGATAAGAAGCAAATCTTTTAGACAGTTCCTGAAATTGATTTTGATAAGCTTTTAATGTTATTGGTGGTTTACTTAAACTAATACTCAAAAAGTCATTAAATATATATTGTTTACCTTGGATATTTTGAAATCCACGTTCTGCTTCTACCCATAAAGCTTTTTTTAGTCTTTCCCAGTCTATCGTTTCTTTTTCATTATTCATGGCATTATTAGGAATGTAGAATTTAGAATTCAGAATTTAGAATTAAAGAATTTAGAATTGGTAAATTAATCTCACAAAATGCAGAGTCTAAAATTATAGCACTACCCAAATAGGTAATGTAGAATTAATAATTTAGAATTGGTGAATTAAAGAATTTAGAATTCAGAATTGGTAAATTAATCTCACAAAATGCAGAGTCTAAAATTATAGCACTACCCAAATAGGTTAGGAAATTTATAAATGCTGAAACTTACTCAGAGATTACTTTTAACTTTTGACTATAAATTCTGAATTCTGAATTCTCAATTCTCAATTCTCAATTCTTTAGTCTTCATACCAACTAGAACGCCATGCTGACTCAGCTTCTATTACAGATTTTTCCCATTGCTTTTTACGATATTCCCGTTGCAGTTGACTAAGCTTTCCCAAAAGATTACGAATTTTATTGCGCCAACTCGTGACATTAATATCAGTAAATTCTATTTCAGATAACCGCAGATTTATTGCTGTGATTCGAGTAACTTTAGGATCATCATCATCTAAATCTTCTGCTTCAATCAACAAATTTAATAAATTAGGTCGCCCACCTAGAGAAGTATCACCTGATTCCATTTTTGTTGCAGCTTCTAAAACTTTTTGTGGTATTTTTTTTGGTAGTATTTCTGATTTATGAAGTATAAAGTTTATCTGATGAGAAAGTTTTTTGAATATTTCAGGTATTTGCTTTTCTATATTTTCTTGCCAAGGTATTAATATATCTATATTATCCAATTTATCAATAATGTTTTCTGGAGAATTTAGGATTTTTTCTGCTTCAGTTTTATTTGGGATATCTTCTGTTTTATCTACCACTTCTTGCTTCTTCTCATTAGTGGTTTGTGACAATGTTTGACTAGAGAATAATACAGAAGAATCAAATTCTATGTCTTTTTTTTCGTCTTTTAGTTGGGTTACTACTTCTTGCTCTCCCTCGTCTTCTTCATTCAGAAGACTCATCATTAATTCTGCTGCTGAAGTTTCATCTAACTTTTGGCGATATTCTGGATTTTGCTCCAATAATTCTTGTAATTCTTGAACTCCTATTTTTACTCTTTCTCGCAACTCTTCCTGCATTTTTTGTCGCTGAGAAAATGATAACTTCAGAAATGCTTCTGGGTATGCTTGAGTACATATATGATAACTAGCAAAAATTAATTGTTGGCGCATTCCTTGCCCCAAAGCTTTTAAATAACCCTGATATGTACTATAAAATTCCTTGGCAATATCGGCGATCGCCTCTTCAATTTTTTGCAAATCTTGTCCTATTTTTCTAATTTCTCCCACTATACCCAATTATATTTATACATCGACAATTAAAAATTAAAAATAAACAGAATTGTCTCTGCTATTTTTAATTTTTAATCGTTTTTATTTAATCAATTATTTCTTTCCAGTTTGTGCTGCTACTTCTTCAGCAAAATTACTTTCTTGTTTCTCAATACCTTCTCCTAAAACAAATCGAGTAAAACGACGTACTTGAATATTTTCACCTAATTGAGCAATAGTATTTTTGACCAACTCCGCCACTGTAATATTTTGGTCTTTAATATAAGGCTGATCCATTAATGTTAATTCTTTCAACCGCTTTTCTATTCTTCCCTGAACTATTTTTTCCCTAATATTTTCCGGCTTTTTACTGAGGTCTTCTCTACCCATTTCTATAGATTTTTCACTCTCCACAAATGCAGTAGGAACATCATCAACTGATACATATTCTACCTGTGGACAAGCTGCTATTTGCATAGCAATATTTTTCACTAAATCTTTGAATGCCTCATTCCGGGCAACAAAATCTGTCTGACAGTTTACTTCTACTAAAACACCAATTCTGCTGCCTGTATGAATATAACTCTCAACCAGTCCCTCTGCTGCTACTTTACCCTCAAGTTTTCCTGCTGAAGCAATACCTTTTTGTCTGAGCCATTCTGTAGCTTTATTAATATCACCATCAGTTTCTTTCAGGGCTTTTTTGCAGTCCATCATACCTGCGCCTGTTTGTTCGCGCAACTCTTTAACTAACTTTGCAGATATTTCCGCCATCTTTCATTATTTCCTTTATTTGCAGTACAATTTAATTATTATAGAGTTGTCGCTAAAGATTTTGAAAAAATCTTCCATATATCCATATACTAGAGATAGAAATTAGTGAACTACCAAATAGCTAAAAGAGCTTGTTTCTTGGTTCTGGTAATTGAATGGTTGATTTTTCTATAGGAGGAGTCCTCTATTTTATCCTTTAATTTACTAATGATATTGGCATTGGTAAATCAAGAGATAAATTTCTGGGAACAAATAAATCCAATCTTTTAGTTTCTTTCTATAATTTCTCTTTCTCCAAGCCTACAATTCATCCCATAAATATGCACCAATATGATACCACTGATGGTGGTGCATTATGATTATTTTGCTCATAAGGCAAGATAGTAAGAGTATCTTGCTTCATTCCTAATAATTGCTCATCGCTACATAGCATATACTATAGCAATCCTCCGCATATTCGTGGCAAAAATCTTACTGCTTTTTAGGGAACAGGGAACAGACAGGAGTTTCAACTTTTTTATTGACTTTTTAATTTATCACAACCTATTTAGGATTGCTATATGTACGACAACACTCTCTTTGCCTTTTTTGTTTGAGCTATTCTAGAGCCTTATTCATACTACCATTATTTTCTTTTAGGGATTTTTTACACTAGATCATACCTGCCCTTGTCTTTTCCCACAGTTATTTAACTAACTTTACAGATTTTCCACTATCTTTTTCCCAGTTTGTGCTGCTACTTCTTCAGCAAAATTACTTTCTTGTTTTTCAATACCTTCTCCTAAAACAAACCTAATAAAACGACTTACTTGTATTTTTTCACCTAACTGAGCGCTAGTTTCTTTAATCAAATCTTCTACTGTCTTATTTTGGTCGCGGATAAAAGGTTTATCCATCAAAGTTAACTCTTTTAACCGCTTTTCTATTCTTCCCTGAACTATTTTTTCTCTAATATTTTCCGGCTTATTACTCAGGTCTTCTCTACCCATTTCTATACATTTTTTACTTTCTACAAATTCCGTGGGAATATCATCAACTGAAATATATTCTACCTGTGGACAAGCTGCTATTTACATAGCAACATTTTTAACTAATTCTTTGAATGTCTCATTCCTGGCCACAAAATCTGTCTCACCGTTTACTTCCACTAAAACACCAATTCTGCCACCAGTATTAATATAACTCTCAACTAATCCTTCTGGTACTACTGGTATTGGAGGGCAATAATCAAGAAATTTCTGTTTCAGCCATTCTGTAGCTTTATTAATATCCCCATTAGTTTTTGTCAGAGCCTTTTTGCAGTCCATCATACCAGCGCCAGTTTGTTCACGCAAATCTTTAACTAACTTTGCCTATATTTCCACCATCTCTTTTCATTTATTATTTGAGTTTCCTAACTCCAGGTAGGATTTTTAGAAATAATTTACGCTTTATTTTATCCCCAAAAATCCCACCTATGCTACTCAAAAATATTGCCGGAGTTTGTTATTCTTCTTCCTGACTTTCCTCTGATGATTCCTCTTGATTAGTATCATCTAAGTCAAAATCTCCTTCAGCTCCCTCATAATCATCTTCATAATCTTCGTAATCTTCATAGTCTTCTTGATAATCTGTTTCGAGTTGACCATGACGACCTTCATAAATAGCATCAGCCAATTTGCCTAATATAAGTTTAATTGACCGAATAGCATCATCATTTGCCGGAATCGGAATATCTACTTGAGTAGGGTCACAATTTGTATCTAATAAGGATACAATCGGAATATCCAACTTCTGACATTCTTGAACAGCATTATACTCTCGTCGCTGGTCCACCATAATTACCCCATCAGGGAGGCGACGCATATTTTTAATCCCACCCAGATATTTTTGTAGTTTAGCCATTTCACGACGAAGCACTGAAGCTTCTTTTTTCGGCAATAAATCTAGTGCCCCACTATTCTCACGACGCTCCAGGTCTTTCAATCTTTCTACACGAGTCTTAATAGTAGTCCAGTTGGTTAGCATTCCACCCAACCAACGTTGGTTAATATAATAACCTCCGCATCTAGTGGCTTCTTGAGCGATAATACCAGCAGCTTGACGCTTGGTACCAACGAATAAGAATTTTTTTCCTTGTTCTGAGGCCGTTCTGATATAATTATAGGCTTCATCCATTAATTGAGCTGTTTGAACCAGGTCAATTATATGAACACCATTACGCTCAGTAAAAATATACTGGGACATTCTTGGATTCCAACGACGGGTCTGATGCCCAAAGTGGACTCCTGACTCTAATAATTGAGCCAAACTAACAACTGGCATGATTTTATCTCCTATTCGGGTTAATCCTCCATCCAGGTGTATTCCCAGAAATTTATAATCTGTAGAACACCCGATTACCCAGATGTGCGATTTTAGACAACTTTTCTAGCTTAACATATAAATTCCTACCAATACTACTAATAGACCAAACTGAATGATTGCTTGGCAAATTTGTTAATTGACCCAGATCTTACGACTTTCAAAAAAGAGCTTATTTTAAAGACTTTAAAACATAGTGATCGACAGCAGAAATATCATTGCTTTTTGAATAGAATTTGTTTATGTATGAGTAAACATCACTGGATGTATAAATGAAGCCCTTAAATCTACCGATTAAAATTTGTTCAGGGCGGTATTTTTCCAGTAATTCATATATTTTATCTTGAGTTAGTTGACCTGTCTTTATGCGCTTAGTAGAGAAAACCGCTATTTCCGGAGGAACAAGTAAATCTGCATAAAAGCCATAAATTGGAACATCTGTAAATAGCCATTTAGTTGAATTGTTATGTTCTAATAGACGATTTACAATTGCAAATTCTGGTTCATAGTTTGTTTGAAGACTAGGAATATCTTTTGAAACTTTAGGTTTGAGTGTCAATAATGCAAATATGATTAAAATTAATGAAATACTTGCCCAAAAATAATTTCTTAATCTAAATTCTCGGTAGTTAAATAAACTAGCTCGTTCTTTAAAAAGGTCAAACAATGGAACAGATGCATAAGCTGCCAACCAAGCCATAGGAATAGCAATGAGACAATAATGATGAGGCCATACTGGTTTGTGATTTAGAAGAAGCAATGTTCCTGCTCCTAGCCATGCAACTGGAAATAGACCTTCCCATTGATGCCTAACAAAAACTATTAATATACCGAAAATAGCTAAATAAAATAGATCGTAATCTTTATTAATGATGACTTGACTTAGCTTTTCAAAACCATTTTTAATGGGAAATGCAGTTTTAATTTCCTCTCCAAAATGAGTGCCAAAAAGCTGTTCATAGCTTAACTCATTAAATAATAATGAAACAATTAAGAAAATAACAACTAAACTTATTATCCAAAGTAATAAAGGGTAAATCAATTTACCTTTTGGTTTATGATTTGATTCATAATTAATTTTCTTTATATCAAAGATAAAAAGTAAAATAATTGGGCTTAAAAAAACTGTAAAAAATTTAGTTTTTAAAGACAATGCAAAAAGAACACCAGAAATAATCAATAAATATTTTTGTTTGCTCTTTTTGTAAATAAATATAAAGTAAATAGAAATGACGGCTAAAGATAATGAAGGAATTCCGATCATAACAGCACTACTAAATCTAATAAATCCTGATGAAGCAGCCAATGATATTGCTCCAATAAAAGCCGGGAATATTCCTAAAGAAAGACGAATAGTTTCAAAGAAAAACCATATTAGTAGTGCTGAAAAAATTACGGTTAAAAGGCGTGCCAAAAAAACAGATTTTCCAACTATATTAAACCAGAATGAAAGCAGTGCTGGGAAAAAGAAAGGCTGATCGCTCCAAATATCTGTCTGCGGTGAATAACCTTGCATATAGAGTGAAGACCTCATTAATTGAAGTCCTTCATCAAAATTAAGTTGGAATTCTTCCTTTAAGGGAAGAATCATAGGTACGATTATAATTGCTAATACTAGATACAGTAGAAGCAAAGATATGTAAAATACTTTTTTTTATCATCATTTTCGAGTTATAAATTTGATGCATCAACTTAACTTAAACTCTTACAGCAATCCAAAATTATTTATAATAATTGTATTACTTCGGTGTTTCCTATTCACTAAAATATACAATATTTCACAACTCAAATAAGATAAGATTTCTATATTTAACCTAACTTTAATTAACTTAGACTTCCCCTAACTATAACTGAAAAAAACTTGTATTGCCAATAATAATTCAGCCTTTTAATATTTACTGGATAAATCAGCTTTTAAGGATGTATTTGCCCTAATATTATTTTTAAGCGGTCATAATCATCTCTCAACAAAACACTCATATTTCTACCTGCTTGAACTAACCAATTACGATCCGCTTTTCTTAGTTGATAAATTTCCCGAATAGTAGCTGCAACTAAAGCATCAACAGGAGCATTAACTAACTGTAATAATGTCCGCAAGAAATCTAATTTTTCACTAAACCTAATTATCTCTTCTGGTTCACATAAATAAACTGCCTGATGAATTTGAGGTGGACGAGGAGGAATATATTGGTAAATTATCCCATTTTCTCCTTTAGAACCATTCAAATTTTCTGGAGGGGAAAAACCGACTATTGCTGCTCTAAATTCTGTCTTCAACATAGCAAAAATTTGCGGTTGTTGCTCCCGTAATTCAGGTAGAGACATTCCCAAAGCTCTAGCTCTATGTACAGAATCAATAGGTAAAGTAGTAGCATAATAAACCACCCCATAAATAATATTTCCTGATTGTTCATCTTTCGACTTTACCCAAGTACCAAAAGCAGGCATCATAGGAAAATCTAACTCTTCTGGTTCTAAACATTGAGCTAAAAATTCTGTAGTTGCTGTTTCTATGACTTCAGCTATGTAATTATTCTGGTGATTTGTATTAGCAAACTGTGGTAAAGGAAGACGCATTATTAGTTATGAGTGATTAGTTATGAGTGATTAGTTATTAGTTATTATTTATCATTTATTAGTTATTAGTTATGAGTTATCATTTATGAGTTATTAGTTATTAGTTATTAGTGATTAGTTCTTAGTTATCAGTTCTTAGTTCTTATAGCGTTTTTATTTGGGATATGGAAACCGAGTCTTATAAAAAAGGTATGGAGGTATGGAGGTATGGAGGGAATTAGTAAATAAGGAAAAACAACATTAAATAGTAGTAAACATCAGGATATGAAATACTCAATACAGCACTTTTTTCTTAGAAGAAACCTCCATCTAGATTTACATATCATTGGAAAAAACTATAGTTATTAGTTATCAGTTATTAGTTAATCTGTTCAACACTTATAGTTATTTCAAATAAGATAAGAATGAAATACTTTTTCGACTAAAACCCTTTCAAGGTAAGAAAGACTCGTCTCAATCTAAAACTAACATGACTATAGTTTTGAGAAACGACTACCATTTAACCTAATTCCTGATAAGAAACTTCTGAAAACCTTGTAGATACCAGAGCAGCACAGGAGCAGATGAGAAGGGATAACAAAGTATATCTTTAAAAGTATATCTTTAAATTTGCCAAACTACTGAATTTACTCAAATGTTTCTTGTTTCTCCTAAAAAAAAGTAAGCATTCAACTATTAGTATTTCCGTTCCGAAATCCTGCGCAAACAGCTCTCAGATTTTGAAGTTAATAACTTACTAGGGTTAGCTGATAACCTTTTTTTTGTGTCGGACTTTTAATTTTCCTTGGAGACTAATTCCTCCTGATAAAATAATGAGTTAATAGCTGTTTCGCTGCGCGACATGAAAAGCGTTTACGGAACATTCCGTAGGATAGCTCCTCTGTTTGCGAAGCATTCCGCAGGAAAAGAGGCTAGCTGATAGCTGACAGCTGAATACTTACAAAAAAACTCTCTAAGACTTACACATAAATTGTCTATGTTTGTTATTTTTTATCTTAAGTTAAAGATGTGGATAAAATATACAATCTAACAATGTTTTCAGATAGAAAAATTTCAAATTTAAATCCACCAGAGCTTACCTTTTACCGAAGCAGGATACTTGAAATTTACTTATCAGTTATTCAGTAAGCTATTCAGTATTTAGTCCTGACAAACACTTACCATTAAATATTAAATAAAGAGTTCCAATTAACATAATTGAAAGTTTAAATGCAACAAAGCTTATCTTTATACCTAAGCAAGATACTTGAAATTTATTCATCAATTATTAGACTTAAAATATCAGTTATCAGTAAGCTATTCGGCATTTAATTTATTTATTTTTGAGGGAAACCTACCATTTAACAAGGGTTTAAACTAGCAAATTTTCAGTTTAAATTAGCAACAACTTACCTTATAAATAAGCAGGATACTTGAAATTAGCAAATTTATTTTTCATCACCCTTGAAAATGGAAAGCTTCAAACCTTATTATTGGTTATTAATTAAGTGCAAATCATAATCTATTTCCCACCCTTCCTTTAGAAATAATTCCTAACTACTCAAGATCATATCCTTATTTTTTCTTGCGACCTGCAGTTGCATCAACTAACTCTAATTCCGATAATCTAAATGTTACTAACTTATCCCAATTTCCTCCTTCAAATAATACAGCAGCTTTACCATCACTTACTCGTTGAACTTGTCCTTGAAAACCATAGTAAGTGTCACCAATATTTTTAACTCTAACTGCTACACCAGGTAAAATCATTATTGATACTCCCATCAAAATATTTGCTAAATTTTACTTTACACTCATTGAAACTGTTTTAATTGTAATTATTTTGGCATTTATGACCTTTATTATCAGGACTTAAACAAATGTACTGTATATAGATTATAAAAACTATAACGTTATAGTTTATGACGCTATATATATGGTCTGCTGCCTAATTCCTAATTATGTCAAAGCAGCAACAGAAACTCCAGCAGCAATTTTTTGAGCGATCGCCCGTAACTCTTGAGCAGAAACAGAATTAGGCTCGCCCACTACAATAGGTATACCAGAATCTCCGCCCTCTCTGACAGGCATTTCCAAAGGAACCCCACCAAGTAAAGGCACTCCCAATTCTCGTGCTGTCCTTTCACCACCACCAGAGCCAAAAATATCATACTTTTTCTCTGGCATATCTGGAGGTACAAAATAACTCATATTTTCAACTATCCCCAAAACAGAAACACCCAACTGCTGGAACATTTTTAAACCCTTGCGGGAGTCAAGTAATGCCACAGTTTGAGGAGTCGTTACAATTACCACACCAGACATAGGAACAGCTTGAGCTAATGTTAATTGAGCATCACCAGTACCAGGTGGCAAGTCTACCAATAAATAATCTAATTCGCCCCATTGAACCTGGTACAAAAATTGTCGGATAATTCCATTCAACATAGGACCACGCCAAATTACAGGTTGATCCTTGTCAATTAGAAAAGCCATAGAAACCAACTTTACCCCATGATTAAAAGCAGGTTCCAATACTTCTCCAGATTGTCCTTGTTGTACCATAACCTGAGCATCTGCTAGACCCAACATAGTCGGATCGTTAGGGCCATAAATATCAGCATCAATCAAGCCCACCTTAGCACCCATTTGAGCCAAAGCTACAGCTACATTAACTGCCACTGTACTTTTACCAACTCCACCTTTGCCACTCGAAATAGCAATAATATTTTTTACTCCACCAATACCTTGGCGATCAGGTATAGCTTTCTGTTGAGGAGTCTCTGCCGTAACATCTACTATAACCTCCTCAACTCCAGGTAATTGCTTTACAGCTTTTTGGCAGTCTTCTACAATGAACTCTCGTAATGGACAAGCTGGGGTTGTCAAAACCAAAGTAAACTTTACTTGCCCATCTACAACGTTAATATTACGAATCATGTTTAGTTCTACCAGACTCTTACGCAGTTCAGGGTCCTCTACTGGTCGCAATACATCTAAAATTGATTTAGTATCAGGCATACTGGACATTTGACTTTCCTCATAAAATTTAAGTTTCTCTTAAGATTATATAGCTTTAAGGACTCAGCATTCAGCTAACTTCCTAAGTAGGAACTGCGTTACAAGTAAAAACTTTCTAGGTAAGGGATTTCAATTTTATTAATTTCGTAACACTTTTTTGCAGTGTTATAGTTATTACTTATCAACTGATAGAAACATTTAAGCACCTATACAGAATTAATTAGATATTGTTGACTAAAATTATCAAAGACTTTTTTGATATAGCAAAGTAATCTTTTCCAACTTTCAAGTTAGATCAATTTCAAGCCATTCATACTTAATAAATTTCCAGAGAGTTTCAATGGAGTTATGCTTGGATGAGTAAGTTGGGAAGCAAAATATATCTAAATTTTTCTCTTTCCACTCTTCTAATTTTTCGAGCATTTTATTACTGGTCTGGATTGGTGCTTAGTCTATGACTACTATAGTTTTAGTTCAACCTTCACTCTTCATTTATCTAAAAAATTAATTACAATTTGACTATCAATTATTCCCTGATGTCTTGCGTTATTTAATTCGTTTGTAAATCTCATTAATCTCATAACATTAATTCTTTGACTTTGGCAACTATTGAAGTTATCCTTTCTGATTTTTTGCTATTCTTAAGGAATATCTGGGTATGAATCAAAAATCTATATTTCATCTAAATATCTTAAGTCTATAGTCATTCTGAATAAGACTAGGACGAGTGTTTATTTCCTTGAAAGGGTTTCAGCCAGAAAAGTGTTTCATCCTTATTTGAAATGACTATATTTCTCCTTTTTTAGTTTCCTGTTTCAGCTATTCCAGTCTAGGTATTTTTACCGAAATATTGTGGTTTAAAGCCTCCCCTTTTAAGGGGATAATAAATAAAAATTTTCCTGTTCGTCAATCCTCTCCTTGAAAAGAAGAGGTAATTCGCGCATTCTTAATTCGCGCATTCTTAATTCTTGAACTCTATTCTTAATTCTTGAACTCTATTTCCAATTCATTAAGTCAAGGGTTTTATACCAATTTCATAAAATATTGCTACAGTATCTTTGCTCTTAGAAGTCAGGAGCCAGGAGGTAATAATTTATAATATTTACTTTTTTTGAGAGTGATAGTGAGAGTGAGACTGTTTCATTTTTGACTAAAAACAATCCTATAATTTATAGCAATTATCAAAAATTTGTCAAAAATCCATGAATCACATCAAAATTATAGAATTATTATCTATTATTATCTATTATTATCTATGTTCTCTGTTACATAATTCCAAAATATTTTGACCAATAAATAACACTAATTACCATGAATTAACGCTATACTTATATGACACTTAAAGTATTAAGCAATTAACAGGAATAAATCAAAATTATTATAATTCTAAGTAGCGTTAATCTTAATTATTCTTATGTTTACTTTTCCCCTACTTCCCTACTCAATAGAATGTAGAAAAGTTTTTGAGAAATGGTATAAAGTATCAAGCCTCCCCTTGGCTGTGTCGCGAGCTGTCGCTCTATAAAGTAAAAAAGAAAATTTGGGATTTTAAGCCTCTGGCTTCAGTAGTTGGAACTGCTTGAACAGTACCGAGTGCATAAAGCTAACTAAAATGACCTGCAACTAAGGTGAACAATACGATAGATAAATGATACAGTCATAATAAGTATATCCTCTCCTCATTGTTTTCTCTGTAAGTAAATGTACTCAAGAAAAATCTAAATAATTAGAAAATTGTAATTAGATGATCGAGATCATGGTAGGATAAAAAGTCTGGAAAAGATTTAATTTTTAGCCAACTTCAAACATAGATTATAGTTATGGTAGTTTCTACTGAACCGCAAAAAACATCTTCATCTGTACCAGTGACTAGCACAAAAGAACGAGTCAGTCAATTTATGCAGACTATACAAGATGAAATTTGTCAAGGACTAGAGGAATTAGATGGAGTTCAGAAATTTAAAGAAGACAGTTGGGAACGTCCAGGTGGTGGGGGAGGAAAGTCTCGTGTAATTAGAGACGGTGGAGTTTTTGAACAAGGAGGAGTGAATTTTTCAGAAGTATGGGGAGACCAATTACCTCCAAGCATACTGACCCAAAGACCAGAAGCAGCAGGTCATGGTTTCTATGCAACAGGAACTTCTATGGTACTACACCCTAGAAATCCTTATGTACCAACAGTGCATCTGAATTATCGCTATTTTGAAGCAGGACCTGTATGGTGGTTCGGTGGTGGTATAGATTTAACACCTTACTATCCATACGCTGAAGACGCAGCTCATTTTCATCAAATTATTAAGGCAGCCTGTGACAAAAGCCATAAAGAGTATTATCCTGTATTTAAAAGATGGTGTGATGAGTATTTTTACTTAAAGCATCGTCAAGAAATGCGTGGTGTAGGAGGTATCTTCTTTGATTATCAAGATGGTCAAGGAGAACTATACAAAGGACCAGATAATAAAGGGCCAGCAGCAATCTATAGTCAGCAGTTAGGAGTTCCTGAATCTCGTAATTGGGAATCTTTATTTACATTTATACAAGATTGTGGTAAATCTTTCTTACCAGCATATAAAACAATAGTAGAGCGACGGCAACCCATGGAATATGGCGATCGGGAACGCAACTTTCAGCTATACCGACGTGGCCGTTATGTTGAATTTAATTTAGTGTATGACAGAGGTACAATTTTTGGTTTGCAAACCAATGGTCGTACAGAGTCAATCTTGATGTCTTTACCACCTTTAGTCCGTTGGGAATATGGCTATAACCCAGAACCTAACACACCAGAAGCTGAACTATATGAAGTATTCTTAAAACCTCATGATTGGGCTAACTGGAAACCAAATCATTAATTACTCTGAGTTAAACTACAGTTAGATGGGCAACCACCGCAAGTAATATCATCCCGAGGGAAGGGTCAGTGATTCAGATTGAGCAAAAAACCCACACAACTCCGGACGGCACAACAGTAATCGTCTTAGCACCAACTGGACGCTTGGATATCACAACAGCTTGGCAGTTCCGCCTCAAGTTGCAGGAATGTATCTCCAAACTAAGTCGTCATGTAGTGGTCAATTTAGGCCAGGTTAACTTTATTGATAGTTCTGGACTGACATCCCTGGTAGCAGGGATGCGAGATGCTGATAAAGTTAAGGGTAGCTTCCGTATTTGTAGCGTTCATCCAGAAGCTAAACTGGTATTCGAGGTAACCATGATGGATTCTGTGTTTGAGATTTTTGAAACAGAAGAAGAAGCTCTTGATTATGGTGATGTCCGTGAAGGTAATAGAGCTTAAAAATTCTGAGGCAGAATGAGTCAATTGGATGGTAGAAATAATACCTTAATAGTTAAAGTAATACTTTTAAAGGATTATTATTTCTACCTTTAATTAGTTTATCCATAGTATACTTTTGGAAATCAAATCAGCTCCAGTAGCATAGACTTGTACTGTGGTGAAATACCTATTTAGTTAGACTAAGCTTTCAACTCAGAATTTAAAATTTTGATTTGAATAGCTACTAACTAGAAGCTAGCGATCGCTGTTTTTACGAACAAATTAGACTAGAAAAAAAATCTGCTCAAACAAAGTCATAAGGTTTGATTGATTTTTATGGCCTTAATAACCCCTTCAGGTTACTTAGTGTTTTTGTGGTTCAATCCTATTTAGGAGTTACGCTAACACACTATTTCTCTGTCAAGATAATTTTTAGTTAGGGGTAGGCAATCCCAAAAAGCATTACCCTAAAATTCAAGTTACAAAGATCTATCCATCATTTCCAAATTGACAGACCACTATAATTTATTTGAGAAAGTAAAAACTAAATTATAGTGCCACATTATCTTGTGCTAGGATCAATAAAATACCCATAAGTACAGCGTTGGGGTAGGTACTTCACATCGCAAAACCCACTCTGCTTTTCTCGTGACTACTATATACTTAAAAACTTGTACAGTAGATTCAGAAATCAAGCTCCAGGGATGGGATTATAGAACTAGAACACCAGGTGAATAATAATCGTACTGTTTCAGATACTAAGAAAGCCTTTTATAACTTTCACACCCGTCCTATTAACTCAATATATAATCGGGTAGTTGAAGAGTTGCTAGTGGAAATGCACCTGATTTCGGTTAATGCTAATTATAGCTATAACCCATTTTATGGTTTGGGTGTAGTTACAGCTTATGACCGTTTTATGCAGGGATATTCTCCAGAGCAGGACAAAATTTCAATTTTTAATGCTTTGATTCAAGCACAAGAGGAAGATCCCAACAAATACCGTACTGATGCTAAAGGATTAGAAGATTTAGCTCGGCAACTATCAGCATCGGATATGCTTTCTTGGATTTGTTTATCAAACAATATAGACAATACTCAATATTTGCAAGATTATTTAAGAGGTATTTCTGAGAACTCAAAATTTAGGTATAGTCGCTTATTTGCTATAGGTTTATTTACTTTACTAGAAATAGTAGATACAGAATTCATCAAGGAACAAGAGAAGCGCACAGAGGCACTGAAGAAAGTTTGCCAAGCTTTAAACTTACTAGAAGAAAAGTTATTAAAGGATATAGATTTGTATCTTAGTAACTTGGAGAGAATAGCTCAAGCTCGTAGTGCTATGGAAGATACCCTTGAAGCAGCGAAGAAAAAACGGGAACAACGTAGGTTAGAAAAAGAGAACATTTCTACTACTGCCAATAATACCTCAGAAGATAGTGAATAAAGAAACTGATTGAATTACTAAAGCTTAATAATTTAATTTTCTCTTGTCATAAAATATTAGATTTTTAATTTATGAATTGAGATAATTTTTCTCTCAGAATAGATAGAGGAAAAGATGAGAAAATGATAGTATAGAATAGCAAACTTTGATGAATATATAATTGCTAAAATTTTTATATCCTAAAGACTGATTTTATAGGTATAAAAAATTCAGTATAAACATAGGAGTAGAGGATGCCAATTAAACATTCATACTCCTATTTTTTTTGTTTAAAATTATCAATCTTTTACTTCTCAGAACTAACTTGATTTCCTCATCTAAATAAGGTATAAGCAGTTAATTATGAAATCAATTATAGGGTTTTTCAAACTTATGAGGTACACAAGCTCTTTAATTTCTTTTCTATTCCCTCCATACCAGTTAAGTGTTCCCTAAAACCTAAAATTTTGTACCTCACGCTTCTTGGGAATTGCTATATGCTATTTTTCATAGTCTGTAGCTAGAGAATTGAGCAAGTTACTAAGTTGTGTGCTCACATCAGGTGAGTTGCCAAAAGCTGTAGGGTTAATTGGTTGTCGATTAATATTTTGATCTATAGCTTCACTTACCTGTTTAGAAATCAAATTTTGAAGCTCATCCTTAGCTTTAGACCTTTGAAACTGAGCGCCTTCCTCAGTAGTAGCATACAAAGGAGGAAGTCTATTCAGAGCATAAGCTGCAATATCTCCCACATCAAGAGTTTGATCGCTACTGGCCTCAATCTCTGCTACCCTTGCTATTGCCTCAGATAATACTAACTCCTCCATCACATTGATAAATTGTTTACGAGGTAAGACAACTACTTCTCCTGTTAGCAAAGCTCCCATCAAACGGTCAAGGGCCATATATTCCTCAATCGATAATTCAGAAGCCGTATTACAGATTCGTCCTACCTCTGCTTCCATAGAAGGTGTTAAATAACCATCTTGTAAAGCTTGTTCAACAATTCTTTCTATACTCATAACTTTTGTGTAAGTTTATTGATAATAATTTTCCAATAAAATCTCTAGCTTAATAATTAGAATAAGATGATAAGTTCATCAAAGTCAATACAAATAACCACGTTGATTATTCCAAGAATAATTAAACAAATTACAGATATTTTTATAAAAAAAATTCTGTATTAAAAATTTTTCTGTAGTTTGGCTCTAATAACTAGAGAGAATTTATTCAATACCATTGTATCGCCAAGGAACCGGATCTACAGCTTGACCATGTACATATAATCCCCAGTGAAGATGAGGACCTGTAGATGCTCCTGTAGATCCTACAGTACCAATTTGCTGGCCAGCTTTCACCAGATCGCCCTCCCTGACATTAACACTACTCAAATGGATAAAAATACTGGTTACTCCTTGACCATGATCGAGACCTACAGTATTACCATGAATTTCAAAACCTTGAGATTCTAATCCCACTAGAGAAATACGACCAGCAGCAGGAGCTACAACAGGGGAACCATTGTAGTCTGCATAATCTACTCCTCGATGATAATAATTCTCAGCAAACTTTCCATTATAATACCTGCGCACTCCGTAGATGGTGCTAACTGGACCATTATTAGGGCGAAGAAAGGGACCATTCCAAAATTTTTGTGGGGTTACAAGTTGTTTAAATGCTGCTACTCTGTCAAATTCTAAGTCTGTTCCACGAAGAGATTCTTTGTCAGGAGGCAACCAAATAGATTGAGTAGGAAAAGAGCGATTTTGCAAGTTAACATTTAGATTTTGTATACCTGTGTCAGTAGTCACTTGCAGTTGTCGCAGGCCAGATTTATCTAAAGGAGTTGTGGGCAATAATGCTCGAAATCTATTTTGTCCAATAGAAAATAAGGGGTAAGTTTTTCCATCCATACTAACCTTGGGAGTTGAGATATTTCTATCTGGTTGCTGAATCACAACAGATATGGTATCTCCCAGTTGTGGGTTAGTGGGAGTTACCTGTACAGTTTGACTAAAACCAGGTATGACTACTACAAAAATTGCTGTAACAGTAGCCAAGATTAAACTATGGATAAACTGTTTAATTTTAACTGATAAAAACATTAATTATTTATATTTTTAAATTCTTCAGATCGAACGAATAAATAAAAATTTATTTTTTTTATCCATATAGATTTAGATATCTCTGATAACGTAAGCACTCAGCCGTCAGCCATAAGCTATCAGCTATTGCTTCTAGTTAAGGATAAAAGCTTTATTAATTGTCTTACTACGAAAGTTAGCTTCTTCACCCTTAAAATCTATATTAATTTCAACACTTTAGTGTTGTTGCTGAGACCTGACAGCTAATAGCTGTTTGCGCAGCATTCCGTAGGAAATGCTTACCTGATAACTAATCTCAAAACACTATAAAAAGGTTATTGCGAGCTTAATTTACAAAAAAATTAAGGTATACAGCTTTCTATTTAAAGATAAAAAAGTGCTATAGCAATCTTATTTCAATTGGAATATTTTTGTGGTAGTTAGGACTCAGGAGGTAGAAGTCATAATTTTCAAGGTTTTTCCTCAATTTTAACTATCTTAACTATTATAAAAAATATCACAAATCATTTAGGATTGCTATAGGATATTTGCTTATATTCAATTCCGTTATGGTTTTTCTTGAGGTAATTATCCATTATCAATTAATGAAGGAGATTTTTATTATTCAAGTAAGACTATTTTAGTATTAATTAAGGGAACTCTTGCTCCCACTTTGACAATTTTTAAATCATCAACTAATAAAGCATTCATTATCTTACATAAAACATCAAGAATGTCAAATTTAAAAATTATTATTAGTTAATTAAAAAGTTTAATAGTGACCATAAAATCAGGTCTCAAACCTTCTACTTGAATAGGAAATGATAACTGATAACTGGAATGATTACTACAGTAAATAGAATAGCTGAATTCTTACCTTGGAGTTAATATATCTTTACAAGATAGTAATTTTTATAAAAATCAGTGCAAGAAGACTTCAGGTTAATTATAGACTTAGTGTTAGTTCTAACAGCAGCAGCAGCAGGGGGACTATTCGCATCACTCCTACGACAGCCAGCTTTATTAGGTTATCTACTAGGTGGAATTATTGTTGGACCAGCAGGATTTGGTTTAATTAAAGAACTTATTCAAGTAGAAACTTTAGCTCAATTAGGGGTAGCTTTTTTACTATTTGCTTTGGGAGTAGAATTTTCCCTGGCAGAATTGAGAAAAGTCCAAGCAATTAGCCTCGGTGGTGGTGGACTACAAATTATCTTTACTATTTTAGTCACAACATTAGTATCTGTGGGTGTAGGGTGGGTATCTTCTCCAGTCCAAGGAGTGTTTTTAGGGGCAATACTTTCCTTATCCTCAACAGCAGTGGTACTGAAATGTTTGATGGAGGGGAATGAGACATCTACATCCCACGGCCAAGTAATGTTGGGAATTTTAGTAGTCCAAGACTTAGCTTTGGGATTAATGTTAGCTGTTTTACCCGCTTTAAACCAACCTCCAGAAATTATTGGTATTGCAGTAGGGCGATCGCTTCTGGAAATAGGTATATTTGCTCTGGGTGCTATAGCAGCAGGAATTTGGGTAATTCCTTCGTTACTAAGATTTTTGGCAAAAACTGAAAGTCGGGAATTATTTTTACTGGGAGTTGTGGCATTGTGTTTAGGAATAGCTCTCCTGACTGAATATTTAGGTTTTTCTATTGAAATGGGAGCTTTTGTAGCGGGTTTAATGATATCTGAAGTAGAATATGCTGACCAAACTCTAACTTATGTGGAACCTATTCGAGATATATTTGCAGCTCTATTTTTTGTAGCGATAGGGATGTTAATAGATCCATTTTTCCTGTGGAGTCATCTAGAAATAATCCTGGGTTTAGTGTTTCTCGTTTTAGTAGGAAAATTTTTGATTGTTACTCCTATTGTTAGAATTTTTGGTTATCCTCTGAAAACGGCAATTTTATCAGGTTTAGGTTTAGCTCAAATAGGAGAATTTTCTTTTGTACTTGCCAGTAAGGGACAAATATTAGGATTAGTTTCTCGTCGGGTATACTTATTAATATTGGGCACAACTGCTGTAACTTTAGTAATTACACCTTTTGTCCTGAAAATTGCCCCACAATTGTTAAATTGGGCAGAAAGTTTTTCTTGGTTACAAAAGTATCTCTATGAAACGAGTCAACCTACTACCGCCATATCAGTAGATTTACCTCTACAAAATCATGTTATAGTATGTGGTTATGGAAAAGTAGGACGTAACCTAGTACAACAACTGGAAAACCATGATATTTCCTATCTGGTCATTGACCAGTCAGAAAGGGTGGCTCAAAAGTTGCGTGACAAAGATATCCCTTATCTTTATGGTAATATTTGCTCCATGCACGTCTTGGAAAGAGCTGGTGTGGATAAGGCACAAGCAATGGCGATCGCTATACCAGATGCTATGAGTACGAGACTTTGCCTAAAGCGGTCTCTAGAATTTGCCCCAGATTTGGATATAGTTGTTAAAGCTAATCGATATAAGGATATTGAACTGCTTTATCAACTTGGAGCTAGGGAAGTAGTCGAACCAAATTTTGAAGCTAGTTTAGAACTTTCTAACCATCTTTTAGTTGGTATGGGAATATCGGCAAAGGTTATTCAAAAGGAAATAGAAGAAATTCGCCAAAGTCATTATCAAGCATTACGGCCTTCAATTCTAGATCCTCAAATATCTAGAGAGTTAAAAGCAGCAGTTCAAGATATGAATAGTAGATGGTATTCTTTACCAGAAAATTCTCCTTTGACTGGTATGACTTTGGAGGAAACTAACTTAAGGCGGTTAACGGGAGTTAGTTTAATGGCTATTCGTAGGGAGGAAGGAGAGGAAATTGATTATCCAGAAGGTCAGACAGTATTAGATATTGGTGATAAACTTTTATTAGTGGGAGAACCTTCAGAATTAGATAGTTTTGAGCGTCTGGCAAAAGGAGAAATTGCTGTACCAAAGGAAAGCACATCTTGTCAATGGTTGATTTTAACTGAGTCTAGTCCCTTTGTGGGTCAAAAATTATCTGATGTAGATTTACATGGTAAATATGCAGTAGAAATTCAGGCAATTCAACGAGAAGGAAAATTAATTCGATGGCCTCAAGGAGATACAGAAACTCAGATGGGCGATCGCTTACTTCTTTGTGGTGGTTTCCATGAACTTACTCAAATACGACGACTTACTATTCCCCATTCTAAAATATATCCTGAAAAACAAAAGTTAAGTACAACTAAATAATTAATTATTAATTATTAATTATTATTGCTTTGCTGATTAAATATAAAAGCTTTTACAGATAAAGTTTGTAGCATTTTTAGGTATGGAAAAAGTACGAACTTTGAGGTTAAAAAGGTTCAAAAATTTAGAATTTTTTCCTTAATATTACAGAAAAATCAAGGGATAATTCCTCCCACTACCTTCGACCTAACTCCAATTTCTCCTGACTCTGTACGGACGCCCTTATGCAACGTCCCTACCTTCTGACTGCTACCCTGACTAAAAAACTTTTTCACCCAAGCCTAATTATAGTCGTTTAACTTTAGATTGAGACAAGTGTTTATTGCTATGAAAGTATTTCAGGGGAAACATTCTTTCCTTTTAAAATTAAATGACTATACCTATTTTGTAATAGTAAGGATTTGTTAAAAGGATTTTTTTTCTTTTTCCTCCAGAGAATATAGAGACTTTATACCTTACTTTTTCGGTAATTAAGTGAAAATATTTTTCTAAATGTTCTCTTTTCCCTGTTATCTAAAATCCGATTATAAAGTAATCGCAAAACTACTGATTCATTAATAAAAATATTCTCTTGAATAGGAATTATATAATTGAATAGTTTAATTGTTCAAATCTAATATTTCTCCTAACTCCTGTACGGGCGTTAACGATAGTTATGCGAAGCTAACGGCCGTTTCGCTGCGCGACATGTTTGCGGAGCATTCCGTCAGGAAAACGCCCCTACGACTCCTGACTTCTCCGCAATACGATAACTTAATTATGCGGATTATATTATATATTATAGGGTAGATAATAGTTTAGTTGAATACTTAATGAGTATGTAATTAATTTTGTCTAACTACTAAGTATATTACCATAGTCAAAAAGTTACCGGATAATTAATAATTCAGCTTGATTAGCCTTCCCTTTCAAGGGAAAAAAATAAATTTTTTCCTTATTGGTCAATTCGATGGTTTTAACCAGAGGTAATTATCCATTATCCATTAATGAATACCGCTATGGAATGAAATAGTTTAAAATATTTAAGTTGATAAAATTTTAATTGTGTCAATCAACATTAGTTTTTTGGTTTAAGATAAACAATAGCTTGTCGCCAAATTAGAATTGGTAAGTCATACTGATCTAAAAGGCAAATACACTCTGTATCTTGCCAGAAAACTTTTCCTACATGAAGGTCGTTAGTAATTAGTTTCAATTCTACTTCCTTTTTTTCTTTGATATAGGTTTGAATCTGGCGAACACTAGGTAAACTGGTATCAAATTCAGACATAACTTCTTATTATTTATAGATTTCCTAAATTATTCTTTACTATGGCTAAGAAAAACTTGGTTAAGGGATAGAGTGATTATGAATCTCTTCAATAATTGATAATTGATAATTGATAATTACCTCTGCCTAAAAACGGATAGGATTGAATAAAAGGAAATTTTTTTTGTTTCTCCACGGTGAGTGAGAGGCTTTATACCTTTATTTTTCGGTAAAACATAATTGTTTTCTAACTGTTCCCTACTATAGAATAAAATTTAACCTAATTATTGGAGGATAATAATGACAATATCATTAACTAAATATCATGGTCTAGGTAACGATTTTATTTTGATTGATAATCGCCACCAATCACAACCTATACTAACACCAGAACAAGCGATAAAATTATGCGATCGCAATTTTGGTATTGGTGCAGATGGTGTAATTTTTGCCCTACCTGGAGAAGAGCAAGCTGATTATACCATGCGGATTTTCAATTCTGATGGTTCGGAACCAGAAATGTGTGGAAATGGGATTAGATGTTTAGCTAAATTTATAGCAGAACTAGAAAATAATAAGAAGACTAAATATAATATTTATACTGGGGCTGGTCTGATTGTTCCAGAATTACAAGGTGATGGTCAAGTAACGGTTGATATGGGACAACCAAGACTATTGGCATCCGAAATACCGACAACTTTAAGTAATCCTAATGAAAAAGTTGTAGCTCAATCTCTAGAAGTAGCTGGAAAGTCTTGGTCTGTCACCTGTGTGAGTATGGGCAACCCCCACTGTATAACTTTTGTGGAAGATGTTAGTATTATTGACTTAGCCAAAATAGGTCCTGAGTTTGAACACCACCCAGTATTTCCAGAAAGGACTAATACAGAATTTATTCAAGTTATTAGTCCAAAATATGTAAAAATGCGAGTATGGGAAAGAGGAGCGGGTGCAACTTTAGCTTGTGGTACAGGTGCTTGTGCATCAGTAGTGGCGGGGGTTTTAACTCAAAAAAATGAGCGCTTAGTTACGGTAGAGTTACCTGGAGGTTGTTTGGAAATTGAATGGTCAACTACAGACCAAAAAATTTATATGACTGGACCAGCAGAAAAAGTATTTACAGGAATTATTGATGGATAATTGATAATGGATAATTGATAATGGAAACTAAGCACTATAAATAATTATTGACAAAGCGGGATGTTTAGACAGTCAGAATTAAGCTTGGCTCAATGTATAATTTGTTATGAGCGGACCAGCAGAAAAAGTATTTACAGGAATTATTGATGGATAATTGATAATGGATA
>NZ_JBNHEQ010000095.1:0-6922 GCF_050016015.1 Dapis hubbardiae BLCC-M172 | reverse complement strand
ATTGACAAAGCGGGATGTTTAGACAGTCAGAATTAAGCTTGGCTCAATGTATAATAGAATTTGTTTTGTTTACCTATCTTATCTAGACAGTGCAAAGTTCTGGGAATAAATATTGCTAGCTAAAGCTTTCAGCTATCTATCTAAAGGTTAGAAACTTTCTCTTGAGAACTGTAGGTACTATAACCATTTTCCAGTAATACTTTCAGTCTTGAAAGCAAATCATTATTTGGGAGAACTTTGTACTCTCCAATATCTGATCTTTAAATTATTAATTATTAATTATTAATTATCTAGCAGCATTCCGCAGAAAAATTATGATAGCTAGTAATATTAAGATTTAGTAATTTTAACTTTTAACTTTATAACTTATATAATAGGGGTAGACTCATGGGGGGAGGTATTTATTTAATTCAGGATAACGACCAACTTGTGGAAATGACAGAACAAGCTTATGATTCCGAAGATCAACTACAAGAATTTCTGGAAACTTATCCTAATCTCCTAGCAGGAGATGATGATGATATAGATAGAGGTACCCCTAGACGATGGTTATTAATTTCACGGGAAGTAGCAGTATCAAAAGAAGAAGAGATGACTCAGGAATGGGCATTATCTCATTTATTTCTCGATCAAGAAGCTATTCCGACATTAGTAGAAGTAAAAGCAACTTATAATGCAGAAGCTCGTCAAAAAGTTGTAGGTCAAATGATTGATTATGCTGCTAATGCAGGAATTTATTGGCCTCTGGAATCAATTATTGCTAAGTTTGAAGTTAATTGTCGAGAAAATGGTCGTGACCCGGAACAGGTATTTGAAGAGTTTCTGGGTGAGGATGCTAATGAGGAAAAGTTTTGGCAGAAAGTTAAAACTAATCTACAGGCAGGGAAAATTCGTTTAGTATTTGTGGCAGAGGATATTCCGGCGGAAGTAAGAAGGATAGTGGAGTTCCTCAACGGACAGATGGACCCAGTAGAAATTTTAGCACTAGAAATTAAACAATATGTTAGTCAAGATGGTTTAAGAACTTTAGTTCCTAGAGTAATTGGTCAAACTACAGAAGCACAATTGAAAAAATCAAGCACGACTCGCGAAAGGAGGAGATGGGATGAGGTGTCTTTCTTTCCAGAGTTTAAAATGAGATGGGGTGCTGATGAAGCTTCAATAGTAAGAAAAATTCATAACTGGGCTAAAAATCAAGAACCTTTGGTGAAAATTCAGTGGGGTACGGGGGATGTTTATGGTGGTTTTGCAGCAATAGTTAATCAACTAGGGAGAAAAAATCTAGAGTTGTTTAGTATTGATATTTCTGGTCGTTTGGAAATTTATTCTAATAAATATAGTTCTCAACCTCCATTTAATAGTGATAGTAAATGGTTGGAATTAAGAAGTAAATTAAGTTCTATTGGTTTGGCTTTACCAGGAAATTCTGATGAGTTTAGAGCGCCTAGTTTACGTTTATCAACGTTGGAAGATGATGAGGCGTTGCAGCAAGTAATGGAAACTTTTCATTGGGTTATTGAGGAAGTTAATCAGGGTTAATTCAGTTATCATTTATCATTTATCATTTATCAGTTATCAGTTATCATTCATTAGTTATCATTTATTAGTTATTAGTTATCAGTTATCATTCATTAGTTATCATTTATTAGTTATTAGTTATTAGTTATCATTTATTAGTTATCATTTATCATTTATTAGTTATTAGTTATTAGTTATTAGTTATTAGTTATCATTTATTAGTTATTAGTTATTAGTTATTAGTTATTAGTTATTAGTTATTAGTTGCGGTCAGAAGTCATAGATAGTAACGAAGGAAGGAAGAATTAAGTAAGTATTCATGCTTTATCTCTTCTTAGCATATCGGAGTTTATAAAATTTACTTGAATAAAAAATCATGTTTGTATGCGAGTAGCACCATCTAATCATTAGAATATCACAATTTTTGTGAGGATACAACCAAAATTCTATTTTTTTTCATTAGCATATTGGAGCTGATGAAATTTACTTGAATAAAAAGTCATGTCTATATGCGAGTAGCGCCATCTAATCATTAGGATATCACAATTTTTGTGAGTATACAACCAAAATTCTAATTTTTTTCATTAGCTCTCACAGAATGAAAAAGTAAATCAAGATGATTGATCGAGTATAAATATCTGTCAAGCTACCAATTATTATATGACTTTTAATATTACAAGTTGAGGTGGGGAATGTTGGTTTGAATGTTGCTGATAAATTTTAATGTTTAGGGATTTAGTCAGCTAAAACCTAAAGTAAATTTATAGCAGATTTAATCAAGGTTTTAGTAGGGATATACTAATTCTAAATGATTTGTGAAAAAAAATTGTAGGGGTTTGGTTTCCAAACCCCTACGATAAAATATTACCGAATAATTAAGGTTTAAAGCCTTCTATTTGAAGAGAAACAATGAATTTATTTTCCTTTTAGGTAGAGGTAATTATCAATTATCAATTATCCATTATCAATTATTTAAAACCTATTTAGGATTGCTATATTACAGGCAAGATGCCTATGTTACTTTGTTTTTTGAGCTTATTTGTTATGTTAATAATATAAGGTTTTTCTATCTAGATATAAATAAGTTCAAAATAGTTATGTCTGATTCTCTTGTTGGTGAAATTCTTGGTGGTAAGTATGACATCATTACGGAACTTGGAAAAGGTGGAAGTAGTGTTGTTTATTTGGCTAAAAAGTTAAATACTCAGGAGCGTTATGCTATTAAAACACTTTCTACGGATGAAGAAAATGCAATTAAATTGTTAGAAAGAGAAACTGATACTTTAAAACGTCTCAATCATCCTCATATTGTAAAGTTTATAGATTATGGTTATGAAAAACGTCATAAATTGGTTTATTTGGTGTTGGAATATTTAGACGGTCAAGATATTAAAAGTTATTTTGATGGTGGGATTGATTTAAAAACAAAGTTGCATTTATTTTTGCAAATAATTGATGGAATTAGTCATGCTCATGGAAAGAATATTGTTCATCGGGATATTAAGCCAGATAATATTAAGGTGGTAGATATTGATGAGAAACCGCAAGCAAAAGTTTTAGATTTTGGCATAGCTATTATTACTACTACTTTGTTAACAAATACGATTAGAAGTTATCATACACCTTTATTTTCTGCGCCGGAGCAAATTAATCTTGAGGGAGTTTCTAGAGATTCGGATGTTTATTCTTTGGGGATGACTTTTTTATATTTATTATCAACTCAGTCGGAGCGAATTAGATTTCAAGATGAAAGGGATAAAACTATTCTTTATGACTCTGTTGAATTAGCTTTGGATGGTTATGAAAATTATCAAAGTTTAATAGAAGGTTTGAAAATTGCGACGAATATAGACCGTAAAAAACGTCCTAAGCTTGATGTTTTGAGAAAAGTTATTGCAGATTTTTTAGAGATATTATCTGAAACCAAAAATATAGTATTTGTGGTGACTCCTGGATTTAGAGAAAAAGTAGATAAAAGCAATAATTATCAAGGACAAGGTTTAAGAGTTAAAAGGCATATTGAGTCAGAGTTAAAAGATAATTCAGGAATCTTATATATTAAAAAACATATTCAAAAGAATCCGAAGGAAGAAAAAAAAAAATAGGCTAAATGTAGAAATTTTTCTAGAAAGTTTAGCTAAAATTTATCAAGGTTTTATTGAGTTAGATGAACCTGATTATATTGTTCTTCGTAAAGAGCTAATATCTGTCGCTCCTCAGACACAAGAAATAATTGTTGAAAATGGAGTGGAAATCAAAGTATATCCTATTGTTGAAATAGATCCAAACTTAAGGCGAAAGAGTGATTTGACTGACTTGATATACAAAATTTGGGAGAAAGAAGAAGAGGTTAAAAATGAAAGAGAAAATAATCAAGCGTTAGCAGCAACATTTGAGCAATGGCAATCTGTAATTGATATTGAAAAAGAGATTATTCAACAGCAAAAATCAACTTTCCAATATCAACAAAAATTCTATGACCAGCAAAGACAAATTGTAATTGTAACTTTAACAAAACCTATCTCTGTTGAAGATTTGGAAAAAATTACATCTCCTCCACTACCGGTAACTATTTCCACTACGAAACCATCATCTTCTAGTCGAAAAAAATCAAAGCAGTTATCTATTGGAGATATTATTGATGGGGAAAAATCTAGTAATGGAGAGTTAATTGAAAAACTACATATTAGTATTGGAGATTTTTGCCCCGATCAAATGATTGACTCTATATCAAATAGAGGAAAAATTGAAACAGATTTACAAAAAGAAGAATCTGAAATTGAAAAAAGACGTAAAGCTTTAAGAGAAATTAGATATGGTGATTCAGAAAATCCAGAATTATCTCAGGTTATTGTTAATCCTTCTGATGTTAAGTTAATTGAGCCTATATTAATTAGACCATTTTTTAATCAACAATTAGATGAGTCACAAAAAAAGGCTGTATGTAAAGCTTTAGCTACTGAGGAAATATTTTTAATTCAAGGACCTCCGGGAACTGGAAAAACTTCTGTAATTACTGAAATTATTAGGCAAATTCTCAAGCAATATCCTAACGATAAAATTTTGATTTCTTCTCAGTCTAATGTGGCAGTGGATAATGTTTTGACGAGAATTTCTGGTATGGAAAGTCAAGAAATTAAGTGTATTAGAATTGGTAGAGAGGAAAAAATAGAGGAAAGTGCTAAACAGTTTGAAGTGGAGAAGGCTATTATTAATTGGCAAAAATCTATTAGTGAAAAATCTGTTGCTTATTGGCAGGAGTATCAGGAGAAAAAGGAGCAACTTCTATCGGGGGTGAAAAAGATTTCTGAATTAGAAGAGATTAAAAATAAAAATCAAGAGTTGAACAGTTTGGCTGTCAAATTAACAAAAATAATTGCTAGACTTAATTCGGAATTGGTTATTAAACCAGAAAATTTAGCATCTATAGAATTTTCGGATATTGCTTTGGAGCTAATTTATGAAAAGCTAGAGTTAGAACAAAAAATATTGGAATCTATAGAAAAATATACTGTTAAATTTGGCATCGAATATCCGGTACAAAAACAACTTTCAGTGTGGATATATAAAGAGTCAAAATTTTTAGAGAGTCTCCTGGGCGATAATCAAGAAAATTATCATAATTTCATCAACTTGGAGAAGTTAAATAAAGAATGGAATGAAAAATTGCAGAGAAAACAACAAGATTTGATGTCTATATTTATAGATGAAATAAATGTTGTAGGGGCAACTTGTTTAGGGGTAGCGAGATTTAAAGACCGTAATTTTGATTGGGTAATAATTGATGAAGCTGCTCGCTCGACTGCACCGGAAAGTTTTGTTCCAATGTCGAAAGGTAAGAAGATTATTTTAGTGGGAGACCATCAACAGTTACCGCCAATTATTGATAGAGAAGTTCAAGAAAAAGTGTGGGATGAACAACAGATTGAAAAAAGAACTTTGGAGATAAGTTTGTTTGAGTATCTTTATGAAAAATTGCCGGATAATAATAAGATAACTCTAACTAATCAATATAGAATGCACCCAGATATTGGTAATTTAGTCAGTACATTATTTTACGAAAGCGAGGTGAAAAGTCAATTTGTTAATCTTGAGGAAAAACAACATGGTTTAACAGAATTGAAGAACAGTATTTATTGGATATCTACTAGCGATGTTCCACGGGAAAAATCTCAAGAAAAACCAGCAGGAAAAAGTTTCACTAATATTTATGAGGCTAAAGTTATTAGGGGAGTTTTGGCAGACATTCAAAATAATTGTGAGTCGAATAATTTATCAAAAGAGGTTGGCATTATTTCAGCTTATCGTTCACAAATCGGTATTTTAGAATCGACTATTGCTCCTAATAATAAGCAGTTGTGGAAAAATCTACATATTGTTATTCATACAGTTGATGCTTTTCAAGGTGGAGAAAAAGATATTATTATTTATGATTTAGTTAGAAGTAATTCTCAGAAAATGCTGGGTTTTACTTCAGATTATCGGAGGTTAAATGTTGCTTTGTCTCGTGCGAGGCAATTATTAATTATAGTAGGCAATGATAATATGGCTTATGAAGGAAAAACTCCTGGCAATATTCCTAATCAGTTTAAATATTTAATCGAATATATTGATAGTAGTAAAGTTTGTTCTCGACTTAAGTCTGGTAAATTTGTATAGTAATCTTAAATAGGTTGGAACATTTAAAAATTTGGGAAAATTCGGAAAAATGCAGCTATTAATCAAATTATTACGGCGAACTCTTGAGAGGGGTTTGGAGACCAAACCCCTACGGAGAAAAATTTGTGAAAATTGGCAAAAATGCAGTTATTAATCAAATTATTGCAGCGAATTTTTGAGAAGGGTTTGGAGACCAAAACCCTACGGAGAAAAATTTGGAAAAATTCGGAAAAATGCAGCTATTAATTAAATTATTGGAACGAACCTTTGAGAGGAGTTTGCCAACCAAACCCCTACGGAGAAAAATTTGGAAAAATTCGGAAAAATGCAGCTATTAATCAAATTATTCCAATGAAATTTTGAGAGGAGTTGCCAAACCATAACCTAGACATAGCAAAATTTGGAAAAAGTCAGAAAAATGCAGCTATTAATCAAATTATTACGACGAAATCTTCAGAAGGGTTTGGAGACCAAACCCCTACGGAGAAAAATTTGTGAAAATTGGCAAAAATGTAGTTATTAGTTAAATTATCGCAGCGAATTTTTGAGAAGGGTTTGGAGACCAAACCCCGACAGATGAAAATTTGGAAAAAGTCGGAAAAATGCAGTTATTAATCAAATTATGAAAATGAACTATTGAGGGTGGTTTGGAGACCAAACCCCTACGGAGAAAAATTTGGTAAAATTCTCAAAAATGCAGCTATTAACCAAATTATTACAACGAACCTTTCAGAGGAGTTGTCAA
>NZ_JBNHEQ010000094.1:0-11215 GCF_050016015.1 Dapis hubbardiae BLCC-M172 | reverse complement strand
TTACCTCTCCCTTTTAGGGAGAGGATTGACGAATAAGGAAAAGATTTATTTTTTTTCCCTTGAAAGGGGAGGCTTCAAGGCGTGAATGATCTAATTATTTAATTGTTTAATTATTAATTATTTCGGTAAGGGTAGGAATACCGAGTCTGAATTTAGAATTCAGGAGAAATGGGAATTATAAATGAGGTGGTCGGAAGAATTATCCCGTAATTTTTCTGCCATAGTTACCCCAAAATGCTAAATTTTTGAACCGGAACTACCTAAAAGCTAGCACTTTTTGATACCTATAAATCCTCAAGCCTCTATTTGTAAAGACTTTGAGATTTAATCAGCAAGCCCTAATTAATTGGGTTGATATTTGATTTGGCAACCAGCTTGTAGATCATACCCTCAAACCAAATATTGTCCCTACTGTTTTCAAACGATCCAGTTTTGCACCACTAAATTAAGGAGAGATTACAGTGGCAACAAAATATAGAACTCTACAAACAGAACCTGCAGCACCTAAAGCTCCATCAACAGAATACACCTGGGAACAAATACTGCACTCCCATATATGGCTGATCTACTGCCTTTCACACCCTAAGACTTATGTAGGTCCAAAAGAATATTTAAAACAACTAGCAACTGAATCAATTCAGGAAACTTTTGCCAATGCCAGAGTCAAAAGATTGATAGGAACATGGGAACTTGTATGGGGTGTGGCTATTTATCAATTTCCAACTTCTGAAGTGAATGACAACACACTGTACATTGCCAAGTACAATGATAACAACCCAGAAAAAGATACTTATGTTCTTTGTATAGCTGGTACAAATATGAAGTCATTGTACAGTCTGATGTTTCAAGACTGCGATCTATTCTCAACTAAAAAGTGGAATAATGGTAAACCTTGGGACAGCCGAGCAAATTATGAGGCTACTACTGAACCCTCACTCTCTTCAGGATTTACCAGGGGTTTAAATGTGGTACTTAACAAGGCTAAGGATAGTAATGGTGGTTTGGTTATGGATGCTCTCCAGAACATAACCAGTCGCTCTACTAAACCAATAGATCTTTTTGTAGTAGGCCACAGTTTAGCAGGTGCATTGGCTCCACTTACGGCTCTATCATTATTTGAACGTCCGTCAGAATGGGATAGCAAAGGTATAGCTACAATAAAAGTTTTTTCCCTGGCAGCCCCAACTCCAGGAAACAAAGCTTTTCAGACCTATTATGCCTCAAAACTTGGTGGTGAGAAAACTCAACGTTTATGGTCTCCTATTGATATTGTTCCTAATTTTGCCACAAAGCAAGGTCTTGACAACACTGGAACCATTTATGAGCCTGATATTCCCTCGACTCCGTTGGTTGATGTTTTCTGTTCAGTATGGAATAGGACGATTGAACACCATGACTTTCAATACATTACCACTCAACCGCCTTATTCTGGACAGATAAATAATGACTTCCGCATCAAACATATTAACCAATATCCAGAAGTAAAAGAGTTTCTTGTGGATCAGTGTTCTGGAATGATAATGTACGTCTTTCTGAAGAGCTTAGAGCAGTTAGAAGAAATTCCAGGTATTGGTAACGTTATGTCACTCTTTGACGATACATTAGAAAATACCATCGAGTTAGGGAGTTCTATAATCTCAAAATCTTTGACTGAAATCATTGACGAAGGTGTGACGGTAGACCTGATTGATGAGAAAATTGAGTCAGTGTTTGAGGAAGTGCTTGATCAGATATGGCCTATGCCATTACCATTCTCACCTGTTTCTTTGATTATGTCTGCTCTTCCTAGTGGCTTAATTAATGGTGAAAGCATTTATAATCTCATGGATTGGTATATGCAGTTCTTTTACCAGCACACAGACGAATATATTACACATTACGGTATTCAAGAGTTTTTTGAACTCAAAGGAAAGATTACAAGTCAAGTAGATGCAAAACTTGGTAAAGAAGAGAACAAGAAGCAACAAGCCAATACTATTCTAGTGAATTATGGTAAAGCCAAGAATGACGATATTAAAGATTTGTATCGTGGGGAAGGCAAGCTACTAGAAAATATATCTGATGTTGTCGCACAACTCAAACAATCAGGTGATGTAGAGAGAAATGCACAGCCTCTAATTTTAATAGTTGAGAAAAAAGGCTGATGAGAATTTTTGGGTTAAGCTACATCTAATTTTTAGATCGTAGCTACCCAAATAATATTCTCAATTACAACTAAAAAATTAATATAATCTTGCCAATATTTCTGGTTATTTTCCTCAATTTGGTATTTTATATCATGTCCGGATAATCAGTGATAAAAAAGTTTTTGTTTGTAGTAAAGCTCTAGCCCTAACGGTAGATAGGGCTAAAGCCGAAGTACAAGCTGTAATTATAACTATTCAACCGGACATGATATTAGTAACTAAATTTTATCAGAAAGTTCATATTAATGTTCACAACATAAAGTATTGACAAATAGAGAATAATATATCATCATTATTAAATAAAATCAAATAATTCTTAAGCCAGAAGTCAAAAAACTTTAACAATTAGGAAATATAGTAATGACAGAAACAAAACGAGCTATAGTTGTAGGAGCTGGATCGTCTGGTCTAATAGCTGCCAAAGAACTTCTAGATATTGGTCTGGACTTAACAATTTTAGAAAAGGAAGCAACTTTAGGTGGTGTATGGCACAAATATTGCTGGAAGACTTCCACTCTCACATCTTCCAAGTGGATGACTGAATATGGCTGTTACCCAGCACCAAGTGAATATGCTGACTTTATGAAGCCAGAAGAAATGATGGAGTATCTCAGCTCATTTACTAAACATTATGGTTTAGAAGATAAAGTTCACTTTGGAGTTGAAGTTAAGGCGATAGCTCGCAGCACTGATGGCAATGGCAAATATGATGTAATTACTGATAAGGAAACTTACAGTGGTTACGATTATGTAGTTATTAGCACTGGCTTACATGGCAAACCAGTTCTTAGAGAAGTTCCAGGACTAGATAAGTTTACTGGTACTATAATGCACGGATTCAAGTATAAAGACCCAGAAGAATTTCGGGGTAAAAAAGTAGTGTGCATGGGTCTTGGTGAAAGTGGCATTGGAATTAGCTCTGAAATTAGCAGTGTAGCAGCTAAAACTGTTGTGGCAGCAGGTGCTTTTAATTTTGCTCCTCGGGTTTATCCTTACACTAATAAACCTTTCGATCAGATACAGTTCTGGCCAATAGGTCAATATATTAAGGACTACCAGGAATTATTGACTGTCCAAATGAGTTGGATTACTCGCCTACCAGAGCCATTACGAACTGCTTATGCAAACAGGCATCCTTGGTTACAAAACTTGCCTAAAGAATGGCTGCCAACAGCTTATATTCCCAACTATTGGGCAGGTAAATACTGGCCTAAACCTAACAGCAATTTTGGAGATGTTAGTGGTAACCTGACTCGACCAAGTGCTAATCCTGATGACATCATATATTTAGTTCAGAGTGGTAAGATTACAGCAAAGGGTAAGGTACAACGCTTTGATGAAACAGGTGCTTACTTCCCAGATGGCAGTAGAGAAGAAGTAGATATGGTAGTAGCTAACACAGGGTTTAAGCCTGGAGCTGCCTTAATCGAGTTTCCTGATAACTGGCAATACCGACACCAAGAATTGTATAAAGGCTGTTTCCACCCTGATATGCCTAATCTAGGATTTGTAGGCTTTGTTCGACCAACTGTTGGTTCGATCCCTGCTATGGCAGAAATGCAGTCACGCTTGGTTGCTCAAGTTTTTTCTGGTGAGTGTAAGTTGCCAGAGAAAGAAGAATTGAGAAAATTAACTAAAAAAGAAGCTGACGATCACGCCAAGAAAAATCCAAAAATGACAGAGCGTTGGCCTCACGTCTACTTCTTCGATCAATGGATGGAAGACATAGCAGAACTACTTGGTACTCAACCTAAAATTTGGCAGCACCTCAGTTCTTGGAAGCAACTTCAAGGTTTTCTATTAGGAGCCCCAATGCCGTTACGTTTTCGTCAATATGGAACTGGAGCAGTTCCAGGTGCTCGCGAACGGTACGCTGAAAGGATTAATCAAGTTTATGGAACTCGTCCTCAGTCTAATCTATTACCTTTTCTGGCAATTGGTCTTTTGTTCCCTTATATCCTATCTATAATTGTTTCTGCAATCTGTTTTTGGGGAGCTAACTTATCACCAATAATAAGTATTGCTTCAGGGTTACTGTTTTATACTTTATATATGACAGTAGATTTATTCAGGTTTGTGGTGGGATTTTTACCACTCACATTACCGAGTCTAATTGCACTAGGACAAACTTTGCCTTGGCAAAATTATGACAATGACACTATGATGCCTTTGATCTCTTTTCCTGAAGAAAACAGATTGGATTACACTAATCCCAGAGTATTTGAAAATGACGGAATTCCTCAAAGTGAATTATTAGAGCGCGAAATGGCTGGTAACAGTTAATTATTTGGTTCGTTGAACTTAAGAAAATATAATTGGCGATCGCGCCATAGCTTTATCTGCTAAGATAATTTATCAATACCTGTAAGGATTATCTATAATCTTTACAGGTATTTTATTGTTAAAAGTTGTCTCATATAGAATCCGGGTAATTAGTTATCGTATTGCGGAGGAGTCATATCAAATCCGGTTAAACAGTTATAGATTGGTTAAATCGTAATTGAGTCAGGAGGTAGGGACGTTGCATGCAACGTCCGTACGGAGTCAGGAGGAGAGAGAATTACAAAGATGAGTGTAGTTATGACGATTCGAGAATTTTTTTATGTCCAATCAAGCGGATTTGATATTACATCATAATTTTTGATTTATTCCTACAAGAAAAAATATAAATTCCATAAATTCTGGAAATAATATCAAATCCGGTAGTATCGGTGTAAAAAAGCGTAGAAACCGGGTTTATATAAAATGCCCTTGTACGGACGTTGCATGCAACGTCCCTACCATTTATCCCCCATAAACCCGGTTTCTTATAATACTCCGAAGCCAACGGATTTGATATAAAACCTTTGTTCTTCTTTAATATTTATGTTTTTCTTCCCCCTATTCCCTGCTCCCTGTGTTATGACTGTAGCAATATTGTATGAAATTGGTATTAACCTTAAACATTTAACTCTTTGCGCCCTAAAATTCCTACACAAGCTAATAAAACTTGGAAAATCAATCCCACAACAATTAATATTCCAACCCACTCTAAGTATGGTATATATGGGAACTTGCTAACTATTTCATCAATTATTTGAGTATTAATCGGCTGAATAACCTCAAAATAGTGTTGATAAAGGAATATATACAATATAGCAAATTCAGAGACCAACGTTACATAAGATAACCTCCGCAAAATCACTACCATTGAGAGAGCAAACTGATTAACTGTCAACTCATAAGCATTTGTTCGCTTTCTAAGCTCTGGCAATGTTAAATAATTATACTGATTCACAACTTCTGAAGCTTGGCCAACCCATTTAAGAATATTATCAGGACGTAAACCATTAATTAAAGCACGACGTCGTGCTTGTTTATTATACTTATTAATGATGTCAAAAACATCTATATCTGGCCATAGATACTGTATTGAACCATCTAATGCTAGAACAGACCTAGTAAGTTTTAAAAAATCCCAGTTAGTAGGGATTCTATAACCGAAAGCAACATCAACTACTCCTTTAATAGCTCCACCTAAAGATTTTTGCCGAAATGGTATTCCTTTAACCCTAGCTTTGACATACCAGTTCTCAAACTGACGCCCCATCTCTACTCGCACTCTATCAATATCCACTTTAGGAACACCGACACCAAATCGAATATAGTAATCAGCTGCTTTGGTAAAATTTCCTTCCCCTAAACCATTAATATAGTTCAAGTAAGTATTCCTTAATTCTGCTTCCAAAGAACCTGTACTGCCGTGGTCAATCAGCACAAACTTGTTATTACGCAACAATATTATATTACCTGGATGTAAATCAGCATGAAATAGATTGTCTTCAAATAGTTGTCGGAAGAAGGACAAGTATATCCTTTCCCCAAGTTTGACTCGATTAATATTATTTTCTGCCTCCCATTTCACAGCTAGAGAACGTTTATTTGCTAAGGCTTTGATATAGTCTGACATCATTACACCATTTATAAACTCCATTACTAAAATCCGACGTTTAGAATATTTTTCGTATATCTTCGGCACAAAAACTTTATGTTCTTTCAGAGACTTTTTCATCCTGATAGTGCTGCTTGCTTCATATCTGAAATCTAGTTCTTCTTGAAAGGTTTTTTCCAATTCTGTGATAAATTCACCCCAACCTAAATAAGTAGCAATATTCAAGAAAATTAATATATTAACCAGACCCTTAATTACTTCTAAATCTCGCTTGAAAGCATTTTCTAAACCAGGACGCTGAACCTTGACAACTACAGGAATTTGTTTTTTACGCAAAACAGCAGTATGAACTTGAGCAATAGAAGCTGCTGCTAGGGGTTCCTCATCAAAAACTGTAAAAACTTTCTTCAAAGGAACACCCAATTCTGACTCAACAGTTGAGCGTACAGCATCAAAAGGAAAACCAAGTGCTTCAGACTGTAAATTGCGTAAGGAATCACATATAGGTTCTGGCAAAAGATCTGTTCGTAGTGCTAAGACCTGACCTGCTTTTACCCAAAAACCACCAAAATCTTCAAATATTTCTCGCAATTGAGATGCTGTTTTTTCCATATCTGGTTTGCGAGTAAACCTGCGCCACTGTACACCTAAAAAATAAATAATGAATCGCCGAAGAACATAAGGAGTGGTGACTCGTCGCTCCTCTATTTTTTCTACAATCTTGACTTTTTTTCTTTTCCTTTTTTCAATCAGTTGTGTTGGAATATATTTCTTGTTTACCATTCTATCATACTCTTAGAAAAGACGTAGCTTTCTGTTTATAATTTTGATTTCGGCTCTAAATATAAAATATAGTTTATATTCAGCATATTTCTATATAAATTTAATTGCAATAGTTGAAATAATTAAAATATTAAACATTAAGTATAATATCAATTTTTTCAGGACAAATTCGTGAGTTTCGTTATAGGAAACATCTCTCAAAGCTGATTCATAAATTTAGCTTTTGGCGAGAATTTAATAGGAAAACTCTGATTTAAGCTAGTGCTAAATTATTTAAGTTATAGTGAAATATAACTTGCAAAACCCAAGACTAAAAAGAAACTTAGTCTCTTAATATTTACTGAAAAAATCAGCTCTCATATTTTAAAATTAGGAATAGCTGAAAAGTTATAACTATCAACAATAAATAAGCAAACTAACCTCCTATTCTTCCCCAGAGGAAAACAAAAAAGTCGATTACTGAATTATATTTATTATCATACTAATGATTGACACAAAAAAAATAAATAAATAATTAATTAATATATATATACATTATATATACATAGTTATTATAGTGATTGTTTTTTTCTTGGGAAAATGCTATTATTCAGCTTTATCCAAACAAATTCCTATAGATAAATATTTTATCAAAAACTAATTAACCTCACCCAGACTATAAGCTCTTATTCCTTGAGAAGCAAACCAATTAATTGCCATTTCTGCCTGAGTTTGTGATACCAAAACTACAAAACCAATCCCCATATTAAAAGTATTAAACATTGCCTCCTCATCCACATTACCAACTTCGGATATCCACCTAAAAATAGGAGGAATTTCCCAACTATTTCTATCGACATCAATAGACATTCCTGTTGGCAAACAACGAGGTAAATTTTCTGGTAAACCACCCCCAGTAATATGAGCCATACCATGAATATTTAAACCCGCTTTTTGCGCTGCCAAAATTGGTTTGACATAGATTTTTGTGGGGGTTAATAACGCTTCTCCTAAACTTTTTTCCTCCAAAAAATCTAGGCTATCTTGTAGAGAAATATTGGATTCATCAATAATCTTTCTAACTAAACTAAAACCATTACTATGAATGCCACTACTTTCTAATCCAATTGCCACATCACCTAATTTTACCTGAGAGCCATCCAAAATTAAACTTTTTTCTACAATTCCCACAGAAAAACCTGCCAGATCGTACTCACCAGGGGAATAAAAACCAGGCATTTCTGCGGTTTCCCCCCCAATTAAAGCACATCCCGCTAAACGACATCCTTCTGCAATACCAGAAACCACTTCAGTTAACTGTTGTTGATTTAATTTTCCTGTTGCCAAATAATCCAAAAAAAATAGAGGTTCCGCCCCCGATGTCAATACATCATTGACACACATAGCAACCAAATCAATACCAACAGTATGATGACAATTAAGAGTATTTGCTAATTTTAATTTTGTACCCACACCATCAGTACCAGAAACCAAAACAGGTTCTTTGTAACCTGTTGGTAAAGCAAATAATCCACTAAACCCACCTAACCCTCCTAAAACTTCCGGTCGGTGGGTACTAATAACCATATTACGAATATTATTAACAAATTCACGACCAGCTTCAACATCAACACCAGCTTGTTTATAATCCATCATGTATTAGGCCAAAACTTTAATTGTGTGCTAGACAACAAAATACAAGGGACTATTTTCTGAAGATTATTTTCTTGCAAAAGTAATTTGCAGACCCCCTTTTTTTTACCAGCTATCAACTTTTCCTGGAAAATTAAAGAACTTGCTGTGTGTTAATAGGGTTTTTAGTCGCCCATTACACACTTTGAGAAGCTGATAGCTGATAGCTGAGTGCTGAGTGCTACTTCAACGATGTCTAGTTTCTATAAGTGCAACATTTAACCTTATCAAATCTATTCATCACTGGACATCTCTGATAATAGTATGGCATTACCGTTACGGTAAAGGCTGTTGCCTGCAAAGCTAATCCTTAAAGGACTAGCGCGTTATTACCTTTCTTCTACGAGTGATAACAGAAGAATTGTTTTCACTGATAGTAGTACTAGTATCCAAGCGAACTTCGCCTGGCAGCTAAAATCTACCGAACTGTTTCCAAAAGGCACTTTTTCCTATATTGTACCAGATTTAGGACGATTTTTGAGATTTTGAACGCTTCCTGCGGAATGCTACGCAAACAAAAATCCAGAAAATGGATAGGTTTAACAAGGTTTTTGGTTAATAGTTGCGTCTCTACCATCAGCCTTGTTTGTAGAAAATCAACCAAAAAAATTTTAAGATTTGTTTCCCAAATTTAAAAGTTTGTGATAATCTATTTCAGTTCCTTAATAATACTTAAACATCGAAGAGTCTGAGTTATCCGGAATAGTCATCACTGGACTATACCAAGGTAAATCTAACTCAACGAGTGCTAGTAAAAAAAATATCTTGATGAAGCACAAAATTTGGACTGGTCTTACTACTTTCCTTCTATTTTCTAGTTTAGGTGTAGTGTCCTGTTATGCCGATACTTTTCCGGAAAGAAAAATTGATCGACAAAACGAACTAATAGATAGAAGTTCAGAAACAAATGATAATTCACAGAAAGCCATTGCCAACAGACAAGCAGATGTTCTAAAAGTTGGAGAATACCAGTTAAACACACAAGAAGGGCAAAATACCATTACTAAAATTCTTGCCCATGAACTGGTCGGTCGCCAAGCTGCAACTCTTTATGTTCGTAATATTCCAGTTCTTACTTTTCTTGACTCTGAGGAAACTAACAAGAAGACAGATAATCAAAACTCAGACTCTTCGGTGAAAGTAGGTACTATTCAATCTTCTAACTCAGACCAACCAAAAGATTCCGTGTGGCGAGCATCAGTAGTTGCCTCCCGACTAAATCAACTTATTCAGGAAAGTCCCAATCTAGATATTACAGCAAAGTGGGATGCAGACAGGGAAGGTTACATGATTCTGGTCAATGAGCAAAAATTAGTAGAAATAAATGACCAAACTATTCTGCCAGATACTACCAAGAACTTAGCAACAGATACTTTACAAGCAACTAACCGCCTACGGCGACAAGTTAATAATGCTCCTCCTCTAAAAGAAATAGCAGGCAAACCAAAACCTAAACCACAACCGGAGCCACAAAAAGTTGCTGTTGGACGAATTACTTTCCAATATCAAGGTTGGGCATCTTGGTATGGGCCTGGATTTCATGGTGGCCTGACCGCCAGTGGTGAGCGTTTTAATCAATATGTAATGACTGCTGCTCATAAAACTCTGCCTTTTGGGACAAAAGTACGAGTAACTAATCTAAATAATGGTAGTTCAGTTATTGTCAGAATCAATGACCGTGGTCCATTTACTCCAGGTAGAGTGATTGATGTATCATCTGCTGCGGCTCGTATTTTAGGTATGATTCAAAGTGGGGTTGCTCCTGTCAAAGTAGAGGTTATCGAATCTCGTGGATCATAATCAGCTTTAAGGTAGTTGGCGATCTGTTTTACATTCAATTGATTAAAAGGTGGTAAGAAGCAAAAATTGGGAGGGGGAAAAGATCAACTTTTCCTCTATTTTTTTAGCTTTTATACAGGTATGATAAATGTTTGTTACCAAAAAAATTGAGGTAGTAAGTAGTAAGTAAATCTTCATATTTCCAGAATCAGAAATTAAGTTTCCCACGATCTGATTGGGTTATTTTTAACATTCTTTTGGCATGAATTGTATTATACTCGATTCCAAAAAGATGGTTAGATTAAAATTATCTGTAAAACGATAGCAATCCTATTTGAGTATTGTACAAAATTCAAAACCTTTTGGGAATAGGTGGTAGTTTGAGTTTTTTATTTACTTTTTGATTTGTCACAACCAATGCGCAGATTGCTATATTAATTAAGATATTTATGCTTCTCTTACAATCTAATATTGTAAGCATTCAGCAGTCAGCTATCAGCTATTAGCTAGCCTCCAGCGGAGGAGCTGCGCTAACAGCTTCATGACCTTTATTTGGAAACTCAAGCTCGTCGTTCTTGTCCTTCAGTTATCTGGTTAAAAATGTAGTAGAATTTCAGGGAATGCTTGCTTCATTTATTTAAACTCTACCCTTAAGAGCAGGGTCTTATTTAAAAATCTGAGAGATGACTGCTAATAGCTGAATGCTTACCTAATATTTACCACCTACGAACAAACTCAGACTCTACAAGATTTTATGAAATTGGTATTAATTAAAATTTTTGAAGTCAGAAAGCTTAAAAAAACTAAGTATTTCATTAATTGATAATTGATAATGGATAATTGATAATTACAAGAAGGTTAAAAC
>NZ_JBNHEQ010000093.1:0-1097 GCF_050016015.1 Dapis hubbardiae BLCC-M172 | reverse complement strand
CCTAAATTTTTCCAGCCTGGTACTTGCCAATCTTCACCACAGATAACCAGACTGCTATTGTTAGCCTCCTGTAACTGAGCAACCATTTCTTTTATTTCAGCCAGTTTAGCTTTACCCTCTTGGTACTTTCTACCTTTGCACTGCAACACATTTTCAATGATGAACGTATCGGACTTACCTTCACTTACTAACCTACCCACTTCCGTAATTAGACTAGCTGAAATTTGCTCGGAAGTGGTAGTGTTAGCGTTTTCTGGAAGTTCCTCTGGATAAATTTAAATCGGTTCATCAGTAACAGGTAATTGGTCAAATCCCTGTTTTCGCTCATAGATATAAGTTGCTATTGTGTGAGTAAAAGTTTCGTCATCCGCTTTTTTCAAGATAGTAAATATCGGTGAGTAGCGGTTGATGGCCATGGATAGCCCGATTGTACTCAACCCTGATAGAAGTCCTCCTGAGTAAAGGAATGACTTGATGGTGTCGTCCTTAGATGCAGTAGGTGACACAAAAAGGATTAATGATGATAGAGTGGTGACACTCGCTGTCGATATTAGGAGTGTACGGAATGACTTTAACATCTCCAATAATAGGGAAGGTCTTAAATCCATACTAGACAACCTCCAATCAAACTAATTCCGATTACTATTGACCAAATTCTTAAATCTTTTTCTAGCCAGAGGAAAGCAGCTACAGCCTTTGTGGCAAAAAGGATAATGATTATAGGTAATTGCAAGGTTTGGGAATTTTTCAGGGCTAAGTGAAGTAAGGATGAACCGCATAATCCAGAAAGCAGACATCCCCATAAAAAGTAGAATTGTGATACCATGATTTTTGTGACTTAAAATACAGTTAAAGTCAGATAGGGTATACATTAGCAGTTTATTATAAACTTTTATAATGAACTTTTATAATAAAACTGGAATATATATCCCTGTCAATTATTTTCCTATGATTTCAGAGAGTTGGCGATGGCCTCTATCTGCTGCTGTGCAGAGTTATCGGCCTTTTGCAACCCAGTGTTGATTCCAGCGTAACCCTTGTAATATTTAAAGTGAGTAAACCCTTTAATCTGACATTGTGATAGTAATTGAACATCT
>NZ_JBNHEQ010000092.1:19474-38327 GCF_050016015.1 Dapis hubbardiae BLCC-M172 | reverse complement strand
CATAAGGGCGTCCGTACGGGAGTGTGGGAGGAGGGGGAAGGGACGTTGCATAAGGGCGTCCGTACACAGAAGAATCATGAACATTAACTGGATAATAATTAGGGAATAATTTATTTTATTTGTGTTAATTACTCGATAACTGAAGTGTCACTCAAGTATAGCCTTAATGCATGGGAATTGGTATAATTAACCAGATTCAAAGTCTGTTTTTGACAATTATCAGTCCGTCAGTATAGATTATTTCTATAAGTTTATCTCTTTTATTTATTCATTAAAACCTCAGTTTTTTCATAGAAAAAGAGGATATAATAAAATTAGAAAATCAAGTTTTTATTCTGAAGTAAAAAACTTTAAATTCTGTATTTATGGAAAAAGTTTATAAGTAGCAATAATAGAGAATTATATCGCAATATTTTTCCAAATTGGTAAGTGCATAAGCAAAATTAATTACACATCCTACTGACTCTCTGTTGCCTGTTGCCTCTATTAACTAGGAAATTACTAAAAGCACGACTACTTATTATTTTCATTGTACATAATCCGATAGCATAATTAGGTAATAGGGAACGTAAAACAAGAATGAAAGTTTCTTGATTTTTACCAAAAAATGAGGTCTAAAGCCTCCCCTTTTAAGGGGATGAAAAAAATATTTAACTCAGTATTTCAAGCCTCCGACTTTAAGTCGGAAGTTCACTGATAACTGTTTAGCTAACGCACAACTTCGTTAACGCTGCGCGACATGTTTGCGGAGCAGTCCGTCAGGATAAAGCGCAGCTCCTCCGCAGGAGGCTAACTGATAACTGAAATGACCTATTGTTGGATTTTGATAAATAATTTAGACTAGCTTATATTAGATTATGAATGATAATTAATTTAGCGATGGTTTGATGGAAATAATTGATTATATAATTGTCACAATTTACCTATTATTTATAATAATTTTTGGATTTTTTCTACAAAGAAAAGCATCGACAGGAATTGAGTCTTATTTTCTGGGAAATCGCAATCTTCCTTGGTGGATATTGGGTGCTTCTGGTATGGCTTCTAATACTGATTTGGCTGGTACTATGGTATTAACTTCTTTGGTTTATGCTTTGGGAACTAAGGGATTTTTTATTGAAATTCGGGGTGGAATTGTATTAATTATGGCGTTCCTAATGACGTTTATGGGAAAGTGGAATCGTCGCGCTCAAGTAATGACTATTGCTGAATGGATGGAGTTACGTTTTGGCAATGGTAGAGAAGGAAATATTGCCAGAATTATTAGTGCGGTTGCTAATATTATTTTTGCTATTGGTACGATGAGTTATTTTGCTGTTGGAGGAGGAAAATTTTTAGGAGAATTTCTAGGGATTGATGATAGAGTTGCTGGTATATTATTGATTTTATTGGCTCTCATCTATACTGCTGTAAGTGGATTTTATGGAGTTGTTTTGACGGATGTTTTTCAAGGAATTTTGATTTTTGTAGCGATTTTATATATCTGTTTTATTGCTTTTAAAACAGTAAGTTTGCCAGAGACTTTTGCTATTTCAATTCCAGGTACGGAACAATTACAAGAATGGAGTTTGAAGGAATGGAGTAGTATTATTCCACCGATAAAAATTGACTTGCCAGGAGATTATAGTCTTTTTAATTTGTTTGGTGGAGTGATGTTATTTTATATTTTTAAAGTATTTCTAGAAGGTGGTGCTGGAGGGGGTGGTTATATGATTCAACGTTACTTTGCTGCTAGGAATGATCGGGAAGCTGGTTTACTTTCTTTATTATGGATTTTTTTATTATCATTTCGTTGGCCTTTGGTTACAGCTTTGGCAATATTAGGAATAGATTACGGTCTGAAAAATCAGATAATTTCTGACCCAGAATTAGTGTTGCCTACTGTAATTAGTGCATATATTCCAGTCGGAGTTAAAGGTTTATTAGTTGCCTGTTTTATTGCTGCTGCAATGTCAACTTTTGATTCGATTATTAATGCTAGTGCTGCTTATTGGGTGAAAGATATTTATCAAGCTTATATTAAACCTGAAGCTTCTAATCAACAATTAATTAATCAAGGTCGTTTAGCTTCTATTTTGATTGTTGGTTTGGGATTAATTTTTAGTTTTAATATTACGAATATTAATGATATTTGGGGATGGTTAACTTTAGGGTTAGGAACTGGATTGTTTATTCCTTTAGTTTTAAGATGGTATTGGTGGCGATTTAATGGTTATGGATTTGCTATTGGTACTGGTGCGGGTTTAGTTGCAGCTATTTTGACAAAAGCGGTGATTCTACCTTTTTTGAATATGCCTCAACTTCAAGAATATATTATGTTTTTAGTGCCGAGTATTTGTTCTTTTTTAGGATGTATTTTCGGAACATTGTTAACTCCAACAACTAACTTGGAAGTGATTGATAATTTTTATAGAGTTACTAGACCTTTTGGTTTTTGGGGAGTGGTTAGCCAGAATTTACCAACTAATATTCAAGCAAAAATTGAAAGGGAAAATCGACGAGATATTCTAGCAACTTTGATTGCTATCCCTTGGCAGTTGGTTTTATTTTTGATGGGAATGATGTTGATGATGAAGCAGTGGGATAATTTTGGTGTTTTATTGTTGATGTTTATTTTATTGTCGATAGGATTATATTTTACTTGGTTTAAGCATTTAAAGAAAATAGAGAAGTAAACAATTCCTTTGGAAGGCAATAAATATACTTCTATGACTGTTTTAATTAAGTAAAATTATTACAATAGACTACTATTATCATTCACCGCTATCTGCTCAAAAAAAATCAGATAATTACTGACGCAAAGCTCCGGTGTTTAGATCCATTTCATGTCGCAAAGGCAGAGAGAAACGCTCAAATTAATAAACACTATATATAGAATTTCTTAAGGTACTGAGGTGCAGTTGTTTTTCTTATTTTCTATTCCCTACAACCAGAATTACTATTTCCTTTTCCCTGTTCCCTGTTCCCTATTCCCTTATAAAAAGCAAATCGTAAGAATACTTAATACTACTTAATGCTAATTGAGTCAAATTTTTGTTAAGCTATAGATATAATTTCAAATATATAACTCATAGAAGGTATAAATCTATGGCAATTATTTCTCCAAATCTGGAGTCCAATCAACAACGCTGGCAAACAATAGTTTGTTTAACTTTAGGTTTCTGGTTAAGCGCCTGCATAATTTTAGACCTAGTAATTATGCCAAGTATGTATGTTTCTGGGATGATGAATACCCCAGATTTTACAGCAGCAGGTTCAGTAATGTTTTCTGTATTTAACCGAGTTGAGTTATTTTGTGCAAGCTTGGGTTTAACAGGTTTATTAGTTTTGACTGCTACGCCAAATAATTTCATTAAAAATGCTAAAACAGCAATTATTTTTTCTATAGCATTGTTGGCGATCGCTCTAATTGATACTTATGGTTTAACTCCTCAAATGACTGCTTTAGGTATTAATCTAAATTTGTTTGAGTCAGTTAAAGAAGTTCCTGTAGCAATGAATCAAATGCACGGTGGTTACTGGTTATTAGAAATAATTAAATTGGTTGTTGGTGCTACTTTATTTGGTTGGTGTTACCGACAACAAAACTGAATTAGTAATTATTTCTTACGTTGCTGGAAAATAGTTAAAAAAAGTAGGGTAGGCAAATTAGTTGAGATAAAATTAATCTCAATAAATTAATATTTGCCTACCCTAAAATCTTAGAAGATAACATACCCCTTTTCAGTTTTCTGCTCCCTAAAACATATAACTTTGTAAGTCACGAGCATTATATAATTGCTATAGCAATTATATTTCATTTGCAATATTTTAGTAGTCAGGAGAATAGAGTCGGAATATAAAAAGATTTTGATTGATATTAAATGTCCTTAAATATATCAGAAATTATTACTTTCTACAAATATAATAGATATAAAAATATATGGTTTCTCAAGTTACTGAACTACAGTTTTTTTTCTTCTTTCCTATTCCCTGTTTCCCGAATTACTACTCCCTACTCCCTAATCCCTAAAACAAAATATTATGCCTTACAGTAGATTAACCTTAGAGGAAGTTCTGACAAATTTTAATCTTAACTTAGTTAAATACTTGGATAAATTTAATTAGGGCTTGCTGATTAAATATCAAAGGATTTACAGATAAAGCTTTTAGCCTTTTTGGGTATCGAAAAAGTATCAGCTTTTTGGTGAAAAAAGTTCAAAAAGTTAGTATGCATGAGATGATTATGCCAGAAAAATTGAGGCATAATTTTCCCTTGTACCTCCCCTATAATTCCCATTTCTCCTGTCTCCTGTCTCCTGTCTCCTGTCTCCTGTCTCCTACCCTAACCCATAAAACTTTTTCAGCAAACCCTAATTAATTATTAGAGGTTTATTCCAGTCAATTTATTTAAGAACCTTGAGATTATTATCTGTTGAGTGGAGTAGAAAAATCTTTTCAATCAGAAATATAATTGCTCTAGGAAACTTATATTTACCTATAGAAAAATTAATGCCTTACAGTAAATTTACCTTAGAGGAAGTTCTAACAAGTTTTAATCTCAACGTGGTAGAAAACTTGGGTAAATTTAATCAGTTACCAGAAGTTTCTCCCAGTAAATTTTTGCAAGAAGCTTTAGAATATTATCTACCATTGGCAGTGGCAATATCTTCAGAAAAAGCTCGTTTCCTGAGGGAATGCTCCGCAAACGGAATTTATTATTGCGCCGATATTAGCAGAAGTAAAAAAAATATCTAATAATCAGATAAGTTTATTTTCTGGTATAGAGTTTAATGTTAATCCAGAGTTAGGATTAAATGGTTTTTGTGACTTTATTATCAGTTTGTCAACCCAGCAAATAGTTCTCAAAGCACCCGTAATAACTTTGGTAGAAGCTAAAAACGATAATCTGAGAAATGGTTTAGCTCAATGTATGGCAGAAATGGTTGCTGCTCAAATTTTTAATAAAAGTAAAGGTAAAGAAATTCCCAAGATTTATGGAGTTGTTACTACTGGTACTGCTTGGCAATTTCTAGAGTTAGAATCTCAAACAATAATTCTAGATTTAGAGGAATATTCTGTCTATGATTTACCGAAGATTTTAGGGATATTAACCAGTTTTGTTAGTTAGTATTTAAGCTTTTAGCTTTTGAAATAGTCAAGCAACAATTGCAGGTTACTTGAGAAAATTTTTCTTCATACAAAAGTTTTTAGGTTAATGAACTACATTAAAAAAAATGATAACTCTGTAGGGACGTTGCATGCAACGTCCCTACTTTGGATTCTATGGTTTGAACTACTACCAAAATATTACAACCGAAATAGGATTGCTATTCCCTACTTCCTACTCCCTACTCCTTAAATTAATATAACCAACCAAATAAATCTGCAATAGATAATTGCCAATCTGTTAATAAATCCAGAACTGGTAATTTATCAGAATTATATCTAATTTCTGGTTGTTGGTTAGGTTTAAAAATCACTACAGATTCGTCTTCAGGATCTATTAACCAACCTAACTGAGTACCATTATTAAGACAGAAAAGAATTTTATTAATTAATTGATTAGAACTTTGGTCTGGCGAGAGAATTTCTATTACCCAATCTGGTGCTATTTCAAATCTATTTTCGATTCTACCATTAGGTTGTCTCGGAATACGTTCCCATGCAAAAACTGAAATATCTGGAACTATAGAACGTCCGTTAAAAGTACATCTTAATTCTGGGAATGCCATTACTAATTGTTTTGGTCTACCAACTTGATTAATAGCTGATGATAGATAAGCTTGAATTGTACTATGTTCTCCTTGTGGCATTGGTTTTTGATAAATTTTATTGTTAAAATATTCGTTAGCTGGTTTTGTTTCTGGCAGTTGTAAAAATTCTTCCAGAGTAATTTGTTTGGATGAATTAACAGAGGTTAACATAATTATTTTGCCTCAATTGGGATTTTTTCTTAATTCATTAATTATATCTATTTTTTTTACCTACTAAGTTGGTATTGCTATCCTAAATAGATTGTAAAATTTTATCGTAGGGGTTTGCTCTCTAAACCCAGGTAAAAATGTCATTTAAACTAACTTGCTCCTATCAAATTCAGTCAGCGCAAGAATGTATGGGCGAATGGTTGTTTCTCGCCTACTTAATTAGATAAAACATACTCCTTCAGCAAAGGTAAAAGAGTAAAATTATTTTCTTGTTTTTCTATTAGGGAACGTCGCTGCAAAGATTTAATTATATTCAATAAGTCTGAAGGTGGTATTTGTAAATTATCTAATAAGGTTGAAATAGTTACTGGTTTGGTTTCGGTTGCTAAGTGGGAGATTACTTGTTTTTCTAATTCTGACAAACGGGCAAACTGCTGATGTAATAATTCTTTGATATCTGCATCTAAAAATAGAGGGTCATATTGAAATAATGTAGAACAATGTAGGGGCGAATCGCGATTCGCCCCTACAAGCTTTTGCTTCTAACAATGTGGTTGATAAAATATTAGTTAAAGTCAGATTCAAACTTAACTATTTTCAGACTCTTCTGCTTCCTCTTCACCAGACAATAAAAGACGAATACCCATAATAGCAAATCCAATTGCAGCAGTAACTTTTACTATATTTGTTGGTAAAATTTCTGCTACTCCTTGCCCTACTAAAACTCCTAAAAAAGTCGTTAATAATAGAGCAGATGCAGTACCAAAAAATACCGCCTGGGGAAATTTTGAAGACCCACCCAGAGCGATCGCTGCTAATTGACTTTTGTCTCCTAATTCAGATAGGAAAACTGCGATAAAACTTAAACCTAAAAGTTGCCAATCCATAGTTAATAAGTAATAAGTAAGAAGGAAGAAGTAAAAACTTAAGAAGTAAGAAGTAAGAAGTAAGAAGTAAAACTTAAAAAGTAAGAAGTTAAGAAGGTAGAATAAAATTTTTCATCAAATACAACTCTTTGGTTAAAAATTTAGTATAAGTTCAACGAATGATTGCTTCAAATTAAACTCCGCCCTTAAGAGAGTTTCTATAAAATAAATCTTAAGAACTGCAATAAGTTTGATTATTGGTGGGTTACGGCAAATCACACCCAACTATTAAGTTTAACTATTAATCTGTGCCTAACCCACCCTAGACAAGGATTTAATATTTTATTTACAGATACCCTCTAAGAGCAGGGTATTATAAAAAGCTAATACCTGAATAATTGCGGAAAATTTTCATAAAAAACTTCTACAATTAAAGTCAAAGATATCAGTAATAAAATAATTCCTGCTGACCTTTCTATAGTTTTTGGAGAAAGATGACTAGCTAACCATTGCCCTAACAAAACTCCCAATAAACTTGTAGTTACTAATGCACTACCTGCACCTGCAAATACTATCCAAGGAGATTGAGATTCGGCAGTCATTAATAAAGTAGTAAGTTGAGTTTTATCTCCTATTTCTGCTAAAAGTATTGTCACAAAAGTTGAAGCAAATACTGCCCATGCTCCTGTTTTTTTTGCTTTTGTTTCTTCTTGTTCTGACTGAGAATTAGTAGGGGGTAAAATTTCACCTTTTTCTGAACTAACTTCCAAAGGTAAGCTTTGAGAAACATCTTTTTGTTCTACATCTATTTCGGTTTTAACTGTATTTTCACTCATCGGGAAAAATTTCACTGATAACTATAATAAATGACTAAATTACTTAATATATGTAGATTTTTTAAATCTGATTTATTGTTTCAGATAATTATGCTATGTGTCAACTATTTAATACCAATTTAATCAACTTAGGTTACACTACTTATCTTAATCCTAATAGTGAAATGTGAAATAATTTCCTGAAATTAGTAAGCATGTCTTTCATGTCGCACAGCGAAAAGTTTTGAGCTGATAAAATCTTACTTTTGACTTTTGAATTTTGACTTCCATAAAACGGTATAATTATCTCTCAAAACCAGATTTAATCCCCACTGCATGATTAAATCGAAGCATTTCTAGACTATGCTCGCCGTACATATCTCCAATATGTTGCTGACAACAGTCAATCGCAAATTCATTTAGTTCTTCCGGTTCAATACCATACATTTCTTTAAAGGTATCTGGTTGGACTCGACAAAATTTTGGTCTATCCTGGTAAATACGACATTCTTTGGTCAAATGGTTGTAATTAATACACCATCCATCTGCTCCTATTAAACTCATGTAATGCTTTACTTCTTCTGGAGATAAATATTCTTCTAATTCTGGTCGCTCTGTCGGTTCCAAGTAACAACAAGCACCACAATTTTTTACACAACACCAAGTAACCATTGTTTTTTTATACCAGGGAATAGGGAATAGGGAACAGTTGGAAAAACATTTCCTTGCTCTTAAGATTTATCATAAGTTTATGTGCTCACCAATTCTTTGTTAGCTATAAGGAAAAAATTTAAATTTAAAATTTAAAAATAAGTTTTTAGGAATTAGCATAAACGGCCTTTTAATTGTAGCAAACTGAATTATTGAGTTTTGTAAAGTTTGTTAAATTAGATAGGCGATCGCTTGGTAGAATAAAGGACGGTTTTGTAGTTCAGTATCTATTTTATTAATTTCTAGAGGAAATATGGGGTTTTTAACTGATTTTTTCAGCAATATTAACTTTGAAACTATTGCCCAGTTAACAATGCTGGCCATGGTTGTAATTGCTGGCCCAGTAGTAATTGTGTTACTAGCACTTCGGGGTGGCGATCTTTGATACTTTCCGTGTAGAGGATTGACTTAATCAAAGAATAACTAATTATTGTAGGGTGCGTTAGACGGCTAGAATTTAAGCTGTGAAAGGTATTTAGGAATCCGTCGTAACGCACCATTTGGGACATTCTCATTCGTCTCCAATTTATTTACCCGCTGCGAATTTTACTCCTGAATTCTAAATTCAGAATTCTAAATTCTAAATTCTATAGTTCTCCAAACCGATAACCTTTCCGATAAACAGTATGAATTAATGGTGACTCTCCAGTTGCCTCTATCTTTCTGCGCAATAAACGTACTTGTGCTGCTAAAACATTACTACTTGGTTGCTCCCCCTGTCCCCACAAATATTCATAAATTTGTTGGTGCGTTAAAAGTTGACCGGGATAATTCATAAAATACCCTAATAGCTTACACTCTTTTTCTGATAAGTTAATCATTTGTCCACTACGATAAGCCACTTGATTTTCTATATCTAATTCTAAATCTCCTACCCGTAAATTTTGCTGAGTTGTAGTTGCCTCAATAGTAGGAGGGCGACGTAATAAAGCTCGAACTCTCGCTAATAACTCTCGTAACTCAAAAGGTTTAACCAAATAATCATCAGCACCAGCATCTAATCCCGTAACTCGGTCATCTATAGTATCTTTAGCAGTAAGAAATAAAACTGGGGTATAGTCGTGGAGCGATCGCAACTTTTGACAAATTTCTAATCCTGTTTTTTGGGGTAACATCCAATCTAAAATCAGTAAATCATAGTTACCCTCAATTGCCATGTGACAACCCATTTCTCCATTATCAGCAACATCAATATTATACCCTTCTCTATTCAAAGCACGACTCAGAGGAGAAGTTAATTCTGGTTCATCATCCACTAAAAGAATCTGCATTTGACGAATTTAATGATTATGTAAGCATTCAGCAGTTATATCAAATACGGTTATTATAAAGTATCTTTTTCACCCATCCTCTATAACCATCTTCCCATCTCCCTATCCCCCCATCTCGCCACCTTCCCAAAAGGATACTCTATAAACCGGATTTAGTATCAGCTATTGTTTAAAAAACTATTAGACTTTTGATATTTTATAATATAGCTCTACGCAAATATGTTATGGCAACCCTAAATAGGTTTTCAAGAATTTAGAATGCGCGAATTTAGAATGCGCGAATTTAGAATGCGCGAATTTAGAATTTAGAATGCGCGAATTACCTCTCCTTGAAAAGGAGAGGATTGACAAACAGGAAAATTTTTATTTATTATCCCCTAAAAAGGGGAGGCTTTAAACCACAATATTTCGGTAATACCATTTCTCAAAAACTTTATCTATTTCAGAGTAGCGGAGTAGGGGAGTGTAGGGACTTTTTGCTGCGCAATATGTTTGCGGAGCATTCCGGAACGGAAAACGCATTTTTGCCTGTGCAACGTCCGTACGGGAGAAAAAAACATAAGAATAATTAACATTAAACTAGCTAAAATCAGCAAAAAAATAATTATGATTGTGCTGATTAGTTAATGACTGAAGTATTGCCAAAGTATAGCAATAATGCATGGGAATTGGTATAATATTTAATCGTAGTGGTTTGGTCTCAAAACCCAAGCACAAATGGGATTTGGAAACTCAACCCTTACAGTTTTTTTTCACAAATAATTTTGGATTAGTATAGGAAATAGATAAATTCTCTATTCCCTATATTTGATCATATAGCAACAGCCAGGGCGATTAGGACATAGACTGATGATGAATCAAAGACTACGGAAACACTTTTCCAACTGTTCCCTGTTCCCTGTTCCCTGTTCCCTGCTATAATTAGCATCTTTTTCCTGTTTAATTACCGAATAATTAATAATTATTAATTAAATATATTGCTGGAAAGCCTCCCTTTACCAATGGATAATTGATAATTGATAATTGATAATTAAAGAGTTAGAAAGTTATACCATTTTGAAAAAATAATTTTACGAATAATAACAACTATTAAAAGGTTTTACGGTAAATGTTGATTTGACAAAAAAGATAATTAGAACATAAAAAATAGTCTCAAATTTATTCATTATAACTCCTGTAGGGGCGATTTCCGTTTGTCATGCTCCTAATTACGCGGAAAGCGACAGCATTCGGTTTGCGCAGCATTCCGCAGGAAACGAAATCGCCCCTACATCTCCTGACTACTAAGTAGTAACCTAAATATTTGTAGCGAAGATTTATCAATTTGGTATTAGAGAGTTAGAATGTTAGAAAATTATTTCATTATCCACTATATATTATCAATTAATACTATTTCCTTATATTAAATCAAGAACGGTTTGAGCAAGAGGTAATTATCAATTATCAATTATCAATTATCCATTAATAAACAGTTTTTCCATTTCAATTTTAACTATTATAATCATACCCTTTCAAATGACTATTAATTGTCAAAAAATAGCTAATATGCTACCTTATCAAACATCATACTACTGAGAGTTTAACTGAAACAATAGAATTCTATGAGTAGCAACTCACCAAAAAACAATAGTAGCAAATACAAAAGTAATAATAGTGAAACAGACTGGCAATTAATTCAACGCTTACTAAACTACGGTCTCCGTCACAAAACTTTAGTAGCTATCTCACTAATATTATTATTTCCATTATCAATTTCAGGAGCAATTCAACCACTATTAATCGGACAAGCAATTTCTCTAATTTTAGGAGAAAAAACCTGGTTATTTATCCAACAAATGTCATTATCTCAAGGATTGAATATTTTAGCAATTGTATTAATGGTAAGTATTATTATACGGCTCATATTTCAATCTCTACAAGGCTTTTTAGTACAAAAACTTGGGCAACAAATTACTGCTGATATTAGAAATGATTTATTTAAGCACGTTCTTTCTTTAGGAGTCAGATTTTTTGACAGTACCCCTGTAGGAAGATTAATTACTCGTCTGACTAGCGATGTTGAAGCTTTAGGAGATGTATTTTCTACAGGTGCTATTGGTATTGTTAGTGATTTATTCTCAATTTTAATTATTGCCATTACTATGTTTAGTTTACAATGGCAACTAGCTTTAATGTTGATATTAATGATTGTACCAGTAACAGCAGTTATTATCTATTTCCAGCAAAAATATCGGCAAGCTAATTACAAAGCTAGAGATGAACTTTCTGGTTTAAATTCTCAACTACAAGAAAATTTAATTGGCATTGGAGTAGTGCAATTATTTAGGCGAGAAAGATTTAACTCCGAATTATTTAGAGCAAATAATCTAAACTATGTTAAAGCAGTAGATAAAACAATTTTTTATGACTCAGCTATCTCTGGTATTTTAGAATGGATTTCTTTAATAGCGATCGCTGCCGTTTTATTCCTGGGAGGGCAATTTGTTTTAGCTAAAAATATAGACTTTGGTACTCTATCTTCCTTCATTTTATATGCTCAACGTTTATTCGACCCCTTACGACAATTTGCCGAAAAATTTACAGCTATTCAAGCTGGATTAACTGCTGTTGAACGTATTTCTAATCTCCTCAATGAAAAAATTGAAATTCTCGATCCAGAAGGAGATATTAAAAAGTTACCAACTCTTGAAATTAATAATTCCCAAATAGGTGAAATTAGATTTGAAAATGTCTGGTTTGGCTATAAACCAAATCAATATGTTCTGAAAAATCTCAACTTTACTATTAAACCAGGAGAAAAAATTGCTTTAGTCGGTCCGACTGGTGCAGGAAAAAGTTCTATCATTCGTTTACTTTGTCGTTTATATGATGTGAATAAAGGTAGAATTTTGGTGGATGGAATTAATATTAAAGACTTACGTCAAGCCGAATTACGAAAACATATTGGTGTGATTCTCCAAGATGGATTTTTATTTGCTGGAGATGTAAAAAGTAATATTAGTTTAGGAGAAAAATATTCATTTGAGGAAATTCAAGCCTCAGCAAAAAACACAAATATAGATAAATTTATTGCAGAATTACCTCAAGGATATAATACTCAATTGCGAGAACGAGGAGCTAATCTTTCTGGAGGTCAAAAACAGTTATTAGCATTTGCCCGTGCTGCTATTCGTAATCCTAGAATTTTGGTACTTGACGAAGCAACTGCTAATTTAGATGTGGCAACAGAAGCGTTAATTCAATCAGCATTAGAACGACTTTTAGCAGAACGAACAGCTATTATTATTGCCCATCGACTTTCGACAATTAGAAATGTTAACCGAATTTTTGTCTTGAAAAGAGGAGAGTTAATTGAGTCAGGTACTCATCAGGAATTATTACAAAACAATGGTCTTTATGCTGGTTTATATAAATTGCAAATGTTAGGAACTTGATGAATATAGCAATCCTATTTCAATAGTAATATTTTTGTGGTAGTTAGGAGTCAGGAGTCAGGAGTCAGGAGTCAGAATTTTCAAAGTTTTTCCTCAACCTTAACTATTACAAATCACTTAGGATTACTATCTTTCAACATTCAGCGGTAAACTTATTGCCTTTGTCAGAGAAATTAGTATTAAGAGATATCTGATCAAAGAAGCGATCGCCTAAATTATTGGGTTGAGTAAAAAATTCTTTTATTTGTAGTTTTGCTCTAGCCCCTGAGAATATTGATTTTATTGCTCAAGCAAAACTACTAGCTCAATAAGGAACAAAAGTTGACTATTTGTCTGCTTTAACTAAATTACTGATAACTGAAAAACTTGCTTGACAAAAAAATTTGACATGAACTACTTCAAGACTTCAATCTCCCCTACTCCTCACCCCCAACTATATAAGTAAGTATTCAACCGGATTTGATATTAGGGCTAAAGCCCAACTACAAACAAAGACTCGTAGATGTGTTGCGCAAACACTAACATGTTCTCAACCCAACCTACAAAGTGGAAATTTTTTAATTATCAGCAAAGTAAGCGATAGAAGTTTGTTTTGGTGTAGCGATCGCTCAATCTTATGAATCTACATCTGCATTCTGTGGAGCTACCAAAAAAAATCGACGCTGAAAGGATTTTCTCCTTGCATCGGCAAAAAAATCATGGTACTATGTAATTATTGGGGGTTACTCGTACCTGCACATGATTTTTTATTCAACCAAAAATATATTGTAGTAGAGTGACACATCTAATGGGTGTGCATTAGGGCGGGTTTACTTAATGTTAGGGTAAGCATGAAAATTTCTACTAAAACCCGCCCCTACTATTGCAGCATTGAATATGTATCAGTCTAGTAGGGTGTGTTAGACGGCTTAAATTGAGACTACGAAAGGGATTGAGAAATCCGTCGCCGGGCACCATTGAATATATGTCAATCTACTACAAAGTATAAATTTTTTAATTATCAGTAAATAAAGGCATAGAACACCTTTCCCCTGTCACATTCGGAGCCTAGCAACAGCTATATCGCCCATCAAAAAAACCAGAAAATAATGATAGAAACAACAGCCAATTATGATGAACCTTGGAAAGCAGCAATAGGAGAATATTTTCCCTCCTTCCTCAACTTTTTCTATCCGAAAATTCATAACTCCATTAATTGGAAAAAACCACCCATTTCTCTAGACAAAGAATTAGAACAGATAGCTGCCTCAGCAACAAAAGAAAAACGTTATGCTGATAAACTATTTCAAGCTTGGTTATTAGACCAACGAGAAATCTGGATATTAATACATATAGAAATTCAAAGTCAATACGACCGATAATTTAGCCAACGAATGTTCATCTATAATTAATCGAGCATTCGACCTGTATAATAAACCAGTAATTAGTCTAGCAATATTAGGAGATGAAACCCCATCTTGGCGACCAAATTTCTATGAATATGGATTAGAAGAAAGTCTAATCTCATTTGACTTTTCCATCGTCAAACTATTAGATTATCAATGGGAGGAATTATCAGCCAACAAAAATATTTTTGCTATTATAGTAATGGCACACCTGAAAACCAAAAGTACCACAAGTAACCCCACAGAAAGAGAACAATGGAAATGGCAAATAGTGAGAAGTTTGTACGAAAAAGGATTAACTAAATTTGACATTATTAACCTGTTTAAATTCATCGACAAAATGATGTCATTGCCACCAGGATTACAATCAACTTTTCAAGTCAAAATTAATCAATATGAGGAGGAACAAAAAATGGAATTTTTAAGCACTATGGAAGAACTGGCTATAGAAAGAACAGCCAAAGAAACTTGTATACAAAATATTATTGATTTACTGCAAAAACGATTTAATTCAGTACCAGAAACTCTAATAATAGAGCTGAATAATATTGAAGATTTAGCTCAATTAAAACAACTACATCTAGAAACAATTAGCGTTAATTCGGTTGCGGAGTTTGAGGAATTAATTAAAGATAACTCTCATCAATAAAATTAGAAAATTAGTTACAGCAGATTCTGTCTCATAGCAAATACATATATTAACAATTAAAGATTTTTAGTGCGGGCATCTTACCGAAAAATTAAGGTATAAAGGCTCTCCATTCATGGAGAAAAAATAAAAAAATTCCTTTTAACCCAATCCTTCTATTACAGAAGAGGTAATTATTAATTGTTGAACGGCTATTAATTTTACCTCACCAAGGTGGAATCTGCTGTATCAATAAACCCAAAATTACAATCAAATTTTCAAGCAAAAATTAATCAATATGAGGAGGAACAAAAAATGGAATTTTTAAGCACTATGGAAGAACTGGCTATAGAAAGAACAGCCAAAGAAACTTGTATACAAAATATTATTGATTTACTGCAAAAACGATTTAATTCAGTACCAGAAACTCTAATAATAGAGCTGAATAATATTGAATATTTAACACAATTCAAACAACTACTCCTAGAAACAATTAGCGTTAATTCCGTTGCGGAGTTTGAGGAATTAATTAAAGAAAGTTCTTCTTTAGAAAATTAGTTAGATACCTTGATTAATCATTTTTATAGTTACTCTTCAGCCTTAAGGCTGATAAATTCTAAATTCTAAATTCTAAATTCTGGCTGTTCAATGGGAATTTCAATTACAAACTCTGCCCCCTCTCCAGGAGCAGAAATACATTCTAACCTTCCACCATGTTTTTCCACAATAATTTTATAACTAATAGATAAACCCAAACCAGTACCTTTATCAACCGGTTTAGTAGTAAAAAATCGCTCAAATAAACGTTCCTTAACCTTCTCATCCATACCCAAACCATTATCAATAATTCTAATTTGAACTTGTTTTGATATAGCAGTAGTTCTAATCCAAATACTCGGAACCTTATCATCCCAATTATCCCTAACTATTGCCTCCTCCAAAGCATCAATTCCATTACCAATTAAATTCATAAATACCTGATTAATCATACCCACATAACATTCTACCAAAGGCAATTCTCCATACTCCTTATAAACCTTAATTTCTGGTTTTTTCCCACCACCTTTGAGACGATTTTTCAAAATTACCAAAGTACCATCAATCCCATCGTGAATATTCATCAGAGTTTTCTTAGCATCATCCTTGCGAGAAAAATTACGCAGAGAACGGACAATTTCACGAATTCTTTCCGAACCTATTTGCATGGCTGATATTACCTTTGGCAAATCCTCCATCATAAAATCTAAATCTATATCCTCTATTTGTTCTTCTATTTCTTCTGGTAAACTTGGAGAGTATTCCTGATAAATATCTAACAAATTCATCATATCTTTAACATAATGATTCAAATGCACAATATTGCCATAAACAGAAGTTACAGGATTATTAATTTCGTGAGCAATACCTGCAACTAACTGACCCAAACTAGACATTTTTTCAGTATTAGTTAAAGTAGTTTCTACCTCATCAAGTTCTTGCAAAGCAGTTTCTAATTGTCGCTTTTGTTTTCTTAACTCAGTCTGAGATTGTTTCAGCGAAGCTTCAGCATTTTTAGTATCAGTAATATCTGTAATCAAACCTTCTAAAGCAATTAATTCTCCTGACTCAGAAAACACCCCTATTCCCTGTTCCCAAACCCATTTAATTTCTCCATTCTTAGTAGTAATTCGATAAGTTATTTGATAATGTCGATTCTCTTGTATAGCCAACTCTATAGTATTCCATAAAAGTTGTCTATCTTCTGGATAAATTAATTGTGATAAAAATACTTTATTTGAACCCAAGAAATCTTGTACTTGATAACCAGTTAATAAATAACAACCTTCACTTACAAATTCTGCAGTTCGATTTATATCGTTGCAAAAACGATAAGCCATACCTGGTAAATTACTCATTAAAGTTGCTAATTTTCTTTGACTTTCCCATAAAGCTTTTTCTGAACGTTTCCTGTCAGTAATATCCTTAATAACTGTCAAAAAGCAAATTTCATTATCAATATTAATAATCTCTACAGACAACAACCAAATCCTAATCGCACCAGATTTTACTCTAAATTCATATTCCTGATTTTGCAAAACTCCTTGTTTTTCCAAAGACTCTCTAAAATCAATTCTTTCTTCTAGATTAACCCATATACCTAACTCTTCTACTGTGTAACCAATAACTTCTTCACGGCGATAACCCATTATCTCCAAAAAACTATCATTTACTTCTATAAATCTCTCATCTTCAAAAGTAGTAATAATGATTGGGTCGGGACTAGAAAGAAATGCTTTTGAGAACTTTTGTTCCGACAACTTCAACCTTGCTTGTGTCTGATGACGTTCTGCAATTTCTCTTTCTAATTTATCAATAGTTTCCTGTAATTCAATTGCTCGTTTCTCTACCTTATTTCCTAACTCTTCATTTGCGAGTTTTAATGCTTCTTCTTTTAAGACTTTGCTAGTGATATTAGAAACTACCATTTCCCAGCCACTTCTACCATCAAATTCTACTGGAATTATTACCACTTCTGCTGTAAATTCAGATCCATATAAACGTTTATAGCGCCAGTTAAAACGACTTATTCCTGACTCTAATGCTATTTGTAAATATTTTTGCAATAGCAGAATTGAATCTTCCCCTTGAAACTGTTTTAAAGAGCTAAATTCCCAAAGTTGTTTACCACAAAATTCTGATTTTTGACTACAGCCGAATAATTCTAAGGCACTGTGATTACAATCAAAAATACCTTGTTTATCTATCAGTATTATTCCATCTTTACTAGCTTTATCTAAATCAATAAATATTTGATTTGAAGTTTTTATCCTCTGACTTAATTGGTTTGAGATACCTACAGTTTTTTGACTATCACTAATATCTCTTGTAATTTGAGAAAAACCTATTAATTGTTTATTTTCATCATATAAAGCTGTAGTAATTACATTAGCCAAGAATAATCTTTTATCTTGCCTCAAACAATTTTTTTCTCTTACAGATTTACCTTGATTTATAGCTATTTGTAATTCCTTATCTGGTAGTTTATTGTCAATATCTTTGTGAGTATAAAAAGTAGAGAAATGTTTGCCAATAATTTCTTCTGCTTGATATTGATAAATTTTTTCAGCTTCAGAGTTCCAACTTACTACATACCCATCTGAATCCAAAATAACTATAGCATAATCTTCAAGACTTTCTATTAATAATCTTTGTCTTTCTTCTCTTGCTCGCAAAGCTGCTTCCGCTTGTTTTCTAGAGGTAATATCTTCAACAATTCCTTCATAATATAAAAAATCTCCCTGTTCATCCCAAACTAGCCAAGCATTTTCAGAAATCCAAATTATTGTGCCATCCTTGCAATAAATCTGAGATTCAAATTGAGAAACTTCTCCTTTTTTTCGTAAAATATCAACAAATTCATCATATCGCTGAGGATATATATAAAGTTGATGTTTAATATCTGCCAATGCAGCAATCATTTCTGTAGAAGATTCATAACCATAGATACGGGCTAGGGTAGCATTAGCGTTAATATAACATCCCTCAAGTTTTGTTTGGTAAATTCCTACTACTGGATTCTCCAAAATACTGTGATATTTAGCTTCCATTTGCTCTAATACCTCCTACCTTTTCTAACTATTAAGAATTTGACTTTATTGTTAAACAATGTATTTGACCACCCCCAGATAGTTGTATTTATTACATAAGTTTATTCTGGAATTATAACCAATAAATAAAGTCTCAGGAAATTTCGGATTTCAAGCCAGAGGTACTGATAACTGATAACTGATAAGTGAAATAATACCCCCAGATAGTTGTATTTATTACATAAGTTTATTCTGGAATTATAACCAATAA
>NZ_JBNHEQ010000092.1:18867-19374 GCF_050016015.1 Dapis hubbardiae BLCC-M172 | reverse complement strand
ATAAAGTCTCAGGAAATCTTGGATTTCAAGCCAGAGGTATTGATAACTGACAACTGAAATAATACCCTTTTCATCATTATACATTTTGCCATATACTTTAATCTTGGAACTCATAATTTTACTGTTTTCCCTGTAATAAAATTACTCCTGAGAACATTGTATATTATTGGCTATTTTGACTTTTAATCATAAATTAATTCTAAATTATACTATAGCAATCCTAAATAGGTCGCAGGTAATCAAAAAGTAAATAAAAAAACTGAAATTCCCATCTGTTGCCTGTTGCCTTCTAGAACTGTTCCCTAAAAAGCGGTAGGATTTTTGACACAAATAAAATAGGATTGCTATATTCTATAACAATCCTAAATAGATCCTGACAAATCAAAAAGTAGATAAAAAACTTGAAACTCCGGCCTGTTCCCTGTTCCCTGTTCCCTGTTCCCTAAAAAGCAGTAGGATTTTTGACACAAATAAAATAGGATTGCTATATTCTATAACAATCCTAAA
>NZ_JBNHEQ010000092.1:4702-18767 GCF_050016015.1 Dapis hubbardiae BLCC-M172 | reverse complement strand
CCCTAAAAAGCAGTAGGATTTTTGACACAAATAAAATAGGATTGCTATATTCTATGGATATTAAGAAAAATTTGTAACTAATATTAAGACAAGACTTACAGCAAACAAACTATTTCTCTTATAGAAGCCCTAACCGTATCTCCAGAAAAGAGCTTGGAGGGAGAAGTAATTGATAAAAAATGGGTAATAATTGATTTGGTGATTGGATGAGTGGGAGATATCTAAAATACACCCCATCTCCCCATCTCCCCATCTCCCCATCTCCCCATCTCTCCCCACTCCCCTATTCTCAATACTAAATTTTTGCCTTTCTTGTGCCTAAGTCCTGTAATATTTAATTGCACCTACTAGACTGACACACCTTAAATGGTGCAATAGTACGGGCGAGTTTTAGTAGAAATTTTCATACTTACCTTAAGATTTATATAAACCCGCCCTAATGCACATCCATTATATGTGTCGGTCTACTACAAATACTTCTATAAACAGCAAGCTACACTAATATGAATGAATGGCCTAGTTTATTACAGCAGTTACTTGATGCCCAATCTTTATCTTCCTCTCAAGCCTCAAATTTAATGCAAGGATGGCTACAAGAAGAAATTCCACCTGTTCTATCAGGAGCAATTTTAGCTGCCTTACAAGCTAAAGGTGTATCTGCTGAGGAATTAGCTGGTATGGCAAAAGTATTACAATCTTTATCCTTGACAAAAGAATACAGTGATAATAATATTCCTATCACCAACTTCCAATACCCAGTCATTGATACCTGCGGTACTGGTGGAGATGGAGCTTCAACATTCAATATTTCCACTGCTGTTGCTTTTGTTGTCGCTGCTGCGGGAGTGCCAGTAGCTAAACATGGTAACCGTTCCGCTTCTGGTAAAGTTGGTTCTGCTGATGTCTTAGAAGCATTAGGAATAACTTTGAATGCCCCCACTGAAAAAGTAATATCTGCTCTATCTGAGGTAGGAGTTACTTTTCTCTTTGCACCAGGTTGGCACCCAGCAATGAAATCTGTAGTTCCTCTACGTCGTACCTTAAAAGTAAGAACTGTGTTTAATCTTTTGGGTCCTTTAGTTAATCCTTTACGTCCTCAAGGCCAAGTTATAGGAGTTTATAATTCCACTTTAGTAGAAACTGTCGCTCAAGCTTTAGGAATATTAGGAGCGCAGTCAGCGATCGCTCTCCATGGAAGAGAAAAACTTGATGAAGCTGGTTTAGGCGATATTACAGATATAGCTATTTTATCGAATGGTGAGGTAAAAATGACAACAGTTAATCCTCAAGATTTAGGTTTAAATTCTGCTCCAATAAGCGCTTTACAGGGTGGAGAGGTAGAAAAAAATGCTGAAATTTTGCAGAATGTTCTCCAGGGTAAGGGAACCTCTGCACAAACAGATGTAGTCGCTTTGAATAGTTCTCTAGCGCTACAGGTAGCAGGCGTTGTGTCACTAGAAGCTCATGCAGAAGGTATTGCCAAAGCTAAAGACATTCTCCAAAGTGGAGCAGCTTGGTTGAAGTTGCAAGAGTTAGTTAAGTTCTTATTTGAATAGGAGTCAGGAGTCAGGAGAAATGGGAATTATAGAGGAGGTAGTCGGAAGAATCATCCCTTGATATCAAATCCGGTAGTATCAGTATAAAAAAGCAGAGAAACCGGGTTTATTAAATACCTCACTATACTAACCTCTACCTCCCACAAACCCGGTTTCTTATAACACTTCCATTGCAAACAGATTTGATATTATTATGTTTTCTACTTCCCAACTCCCCTACTCCCCTACTCAAGAAAGTGTAGCCAAATTCATAAAATTGGTTTAATACCACCAAATAAAGCAATTTCAAAAACCTTCAAAAAACAATCAACATGAATAAAACCTATCTCTCGTAACCAGTTACATTGAGTTTCTACAGGAGTAAGAATATTTGGCGCTTTATCCGGGCGGTTATAATATAGCCGATCGATCTCTTCTCTAGATTTTTTTATACCTTTACTTTGATTGAAAGCGTAGAGAGAATCAACAAACAGTTCACCATGTAACTGTTCAATTAATTTAGATGGTGAGGAAATGTGTTCCAAATTCAGAAATAATCCTTCTGGCTTTAATAATTCATAAATCTCCTGATATATTTCTCGTTTTCTTATATCTGGTTGGTGATGAATTGAAAATCCTGACACAATTACATCAAATGGTGCTTTTCGGTGAATTTTATTTACCCATTCTGGTAAACCATAATCTTGATTAATAAATTCTAAATTATCTTAGATAAGCAGCAGAAATATTAGTTTTTACAGCTTCAATCATTGTCTCTGAAAAGTCTAAAAATACTCCTTGAGAATGAGGATATTGACTGAGAATTGCCTGACCTAAAATACCATCACCACAACCTAAATCTAAAAAGTTATTCATTTGTGGTCTAGCCATCTGAATAATCCTCAACATAATATCAATTTGTTCAGTAGCTAGAGGAAATCCACCTCTCATACCAGACAGATATTTTTGTGAAAGTTCTGCTGTTTTCCAGACTTGATAATTATTGTTCATTTTACCGATTTGTTCGTAAAGAAAATTATCTAAACATGATACTTCTAACTACTAGAACGTATCTTTAATTCTACTACATCTGCCTTAATTTTCAGATTATAGAGGTACTGATAATTGATAACTGAAATGACCACAACCTAAATCTAAAAAGTTATTCATTGTAAGCATTCAGCTATTAGCATTTCCGTTCCGGAATGCTGCGCAAACAGCATTCAGCTTTTCGTGCGGAATGCTGCGCAAATATAAATTTTAATTCTCCTTGGAGACTAATTCCTCCTAAACGTGTCGTAATAATCTAATAAATCATAGCTGAGAGCTGATAACTGACGGCTGAATGCTTACTATTAATTTGTGGTCTAGCCATCTGAATAATCCTCAATATAATCTCAATTTCTTCAATAGCTAGAGGAATTGCACTTCTGACACCAGACAGATATTTTTGTGAAAGTTCTGCTGTTTTCCAGACTTGATAATTATTGTTCATTTTCCAGATTTCTAATATTCTTTACGTCATGTGCAACTTTCCCTAATTTACCAAATTTAGGGAGTTCTGAAAATAAACTTTTCAGTCTTATGGGAATTAAGTAACTGTATTTTTGTAGAAAGTTGCACATCGCGTATAGATAGCATTTGTCCCGCCTAATCATTTTAACTTCATCATTTTTAAATCAGAAGTTGCATAGAATAAAACTTTTAATCAGAGTTAACTGTAGATAAAAACAGAAATACTTAATTATTTACTCCTAATTATTTACTCTTATTGACCACCATGATTTTCTCCTGACTCCTGACTCCTGACTCCTGACTCCTGACTCCTGACTCCTGACTCCTGACTCCTACCACTCATACTTTTTCACCAAACCCTAACTACTAGAACGTGCCCGCAACTCTACTACATCTGCCTTAATTGTCATATCATAGTTACCAAAAAAATTTTGCCCCAGTAGTCCTAATTCTTTATTATCTGGAGCGATCGCAACATTAAACTGGTTAATTGTTAGACCTCCCGCAGAAACAGAAGTAACTATAGCAATACCTAGTTCTACATCTTTACCATCAGCTAAAGTAAAATTTCTTTTTTGAAAGGGTACAACTTTGAGAGCTTTTGCCATTTCTTGAGTAATTAAAGTAGAACTAGCACCAGTATCTAAAATCATTTCATAAGTTTGATTACCATTAAAAGTAACATCAATTACAGGACTACCACCGCGACGACCTTTAATTGGTATTTGGTATATTCCTGCTACTGTAGTCGAAGCTGATACTTGTTCTGATAATTCTTCTGGAAACAGACGACAAATTGAGATGGTTAAGTCCTTCCTATTTCCTGCTTCATCAAGCATAAAGCATCCTGGATATTCTTGGGCGATCGCTGCGGTACAAATTAATGTTGTCAGCAATATTGATGGTATTTGCCAAAAGATGGTTTTCGCCTGTTGTTTTTGCTTAACCAGATTTCTATCAGTAGAATTATAGAGTGAAGAATTTTCCATCATAATTAATTACTTTTTAAGAATTTCAATTATTTGTTTATTGTTAAGTTTTAAACTTAAAGCTAATTTTATCTTATTTAATTGATGAATGTAATCTGTACTTCTGACTACTACATTTTTCGTAAACCTAATATATTCTCAATGACCTAAGTAAATATTCTGACCTAATCTTTAAACAAGCAGTCAGCACAATCATTAGGCTCATTTTTTTAACGTTTAGAATGGGATTTTAACCCTTCCTAAATCATCTAGTGCAATAGTTGCCTGGGATTTTAATCCGAGCTGCTAAAAGCTGATAGCTAGTTAAATTAAATACTAATTAATTGAGAGGAATTAAAATGTCAATCTCACCTCAACCCGCTCTTCTGGTACTAGCAGATGGAACTTCTTACTGTGGCTTATCTTTTGGCGCTCCAGGAACTACCATCGGAGAAGTAGTATTTAACACAGGAATGACTGGTTATCAGGAAGTTCTCACAGACCCAAGTTATCGTGGGCAAATAGTTACTTTTACCTACCCAGAATTAGGAAATACAGGAGTTAATCCTGAAGACGAAGAGTCCAATAAACCACAAATCAAAGGCGCGATCGCTCGTAATATTTGTCCACGTCCTAGTAACTGGCGTTCTACTCAATCTTTATCAGAGTATCTGATAGAACATAAAATTCCAGGAATTTATGGTATAGATACCCGTGCTTTGACTCGAAAGATTAGGACTGTAGGGGCAATGAATGGGGCAATTTCTACAGAAATTCTCGATCCAACTGAATTGTTACAAAAAGTTCAGTCTGCTCCTAGCATGGCCGGATTAAATTTAGTTCGAGAAGTAACAACAAAAGAAGTTTATCAATGGTCTGAAGCAACTAATCCAGATTGGGAGTTTAACCCTTCTGTTTCTGGTGATGGTGGAGAACAATTTACAGTTGTGGCCATTGACTTTGGGGTGAAAAGAAATATTCTGCGACGTTTAGCCAGTTATGGTTGTCGAGTTGTGGTTGTTCCTGCTAGTACGCCACCAGAGGAGATTCTCAAGTATAACCCTGATGGTATCTTTCTTTCTAATGGTCCAGGAGATCCATCTGCTGTCACAGAAGGTATTGAAACTACTAAGGAGTTACTAAAATCATCTAAGCCTGTATTTGGCATTTGTATGGGACATCAAGTCCTCGGCCTGGCCTTGGGAGCAGACACTTTTAAACTAAAATTTGGTCATCGCGGTCTTAATCAGCCTGCGGGTTTACAGCAACAAGTGGAGATTACAAGTCAAAATCATGGATTTGCAATTAATGCAGATTCTTTAGTGCCTGAAGTGGAAATTACCCATCTTAACTTGAATGACCGAACTGTTGCTGGTTTACGACATAAGTCTTTACCTTTGTTCTCAGTGCAGTACCATCCTGAAGCAAGTCCCGGCCCTCACGATGCTGATTACTTGTTTGAACGTTTTGTTCAAACAATGCGAGATGCTCGAAAAGCTAAAGTCTAGATGCTAGTGTGTCAAGGAAGTGTGGGGAGACGACCGAAAGTAGGAAGAATAATTGTACCTGTATCTTTTTGTGCAAGTCTGCCAGACGTCCTAACTTTTTAGTCTTAAAGGCTGAAAAATTGGCACTTTTTTCGATGCCAAAATGCCAAAACCTTTATATATCAGTGCTTTTAGCTTATATTGGCCAGCAATACTTACCGATCCCACACATTACGCGCTCTGCACAACCGCCTAGATATTGATATCTTCAATTACCTTGAACTGCAAATTTTGACAATAGTCAAAATTGTCATCGTCTCAATTTAAACATTTGTCTGTTTAAATAAGTCATATTATGGTAGACAAATTTGACTTCAGGGAGTATAATAGTTATTTTAATTATGCAAAATCAAGCTAGGAGGATGTTATTCCTGAGCCTAAGCAATTAAACCTGACTGTTAGCCTGAGAGGCTCTCACGAAGTCAGGGATAACTACCAGCTATTCCGCCTAACAGGGTTATTAGATGCTTTCTCAGAAGGTACTTTTAGCAAAACCCTGAAGACAAAAATCGATCAAGGACCAAAAAATATTATTTTGGACTTGTCCAAGATAGACTTTGTTGATAGCTCTGGGTTAGGAGCACTTGTACAACTGGTAAAGTATACCCAACAATCTGAAGGTAGTTTGCAGATAGTTTCCAATGCCCGTGTGACTCAAACTGTTAAGTTGGTTCGTTTAGAGAAGTTTTTGTCTTTACGACCTTCATTAGATGAAGCTATAGATAATGTCAAGAAATCTTGACTAAGCCAGGCAAAGACCGATTATCTAATCTAGATAGATGTTACCTCCCGTTAACCAGCAAAACTCTGGACGGGAGTAGGTCAAGCCTATTGACTCTCTTACCGTTGAGCAATAATTAAGGTCTTAAGCCTCCCCTTGGCTGTGTCGTGTTGTCGCTCTACAAAGAGATAGAAAAGGAAATTTCGGATTTTCGTACTTTATGACTTCAGCGGTCGGTATTGATAACTGAAATGACCTTTCAGGTATAACATTAGATTCTTGGTTATACTCCTCTTAAGTAGAACTATAAGAATCTATAGCGCTATAATATCTACTAAAAAGGAATATAAAAAAAGTATTCTAGCTTGACTTCTACTAACTTCTGGGAAGTAGAATTATTCAAATAAGTATGGATTTATTATTATATAAGATATGGTATGAATAGAAAATCAAACAAGTTTTGTCCAAGTATTGATAAGTTTCTCAGAGTAGAAAAAAAGAGTCTCTGACAAATATAGAGAGAGTTTTTGAGTGTGAAAATTGTGGTTTCAGTAGGGAAACGAGACTTAAATGCTAGCTTAAATCTAGCTATGGCGGGCAATTCGTCCGTGACAGCCTGTGGACTGGATAACGCCGACGTTGCCAGGTTGAGGCAGGAATAGATATAGATGATTTATAGAAAATCATACATTTTTGTAGATAGTAGATAATCGTAGGTTTCTCAGAACGGTTGCTAAATATCCCCGTGAAAAAAATATCTTCTAACTTCTGAGTTCTGAATTCGTTAACTGCATGGGTATCAAAAAAGGTGAAGGAATGTTTTATCAAGTAGAAAGGCTAGCCTCACAAGGAGAATAATCAGTTTGCAGCAGTTAAACCCTCTTACCTTAACGCCAGCAGAAATTCAAAAAATTTCCCCCTCAGCTTGGGCATATTTGGGAGATGCAGTTTACGAACTGTATATTCGGAATTATTACTTGATACCACCAAAGCGATCGCGTTATTATCATCAATTAGTTGTGGCCCAAGTTAGGGCAGAAACTCAAGCGGATCATTTACATAATTTGAAACCATACCTCACGAGTGCAGAGTTAGATATTCTCAAACGTGGACGTAATGCTGCTTTTAGGAAACCAAAAAGATTAGATCCGGAAGTTTATCAACAGGCTACCAGTTTAGAAACTTTAATTGGATACTTATATTTGACCGATCCCCAAAGGTTAAATCAATTACTAGGTTACATAGAATTAGATTAATATTAGATTAATATTTTCATACCATTAGCCAATAGGTATTTCCAATAATAATAAATCAATTATCGCACTCTTATTCATCCAATGATTTATCCAAAAATTAAGGTATAAAGCCTCTCCATTTATGGATAAAAAAAGACTTTTAGTTCAGCAATTAACATTGACTAAAAGGAAAATTTTTGATTTATACCCTTAGAAGGAAGGGCTTTAAACCTAAATTGTTGAATGAATAATTAATTGAAGATCAACTCTTAATTATTAATTATTAACCATTAATTATTCGGTAATCCCCCTCTTAAGAATAAGAGGTAATTATTAAACCCTACTCCCTATTTTATCTAAGTTATGTCTACAAAAAATTATCAATTAAATCCTCAAGAAAAACCGCAAAAAAAGAAACAAATTAAACTAAAGGATAGGCGCTCAAAAAATGATAATTCAGCAAATACCAACGAAGAAGATGACGATCTAATCTATGGACGACATACTGTGCAAGCTGCCCTCAAAAGTGAGCGATATTTAAACCGCATCTGGATAATTTCTCCACTGCGATACGATCCCCGGTTTCATACATTGCTAAATGAGGCTAAAACAAAAGGTACAATTATAGATGAAGTAGATGACAGACGCCTAGATCAAATTACCCAGAGAAAAAATCATCAGGGTATAGCAGCTCAAATATCTCCTTACGAGTATAAAGAACTTCACGAATTAATTTCCCAAGCAAAATCGAAAACGGATCAACCTGTATTACTGGTAGCTGATGGTATCAACGATCCCCATAACTTAGGAGCCATTATTCGTACTGGTGAAGCTCTCGGAATACAAGGTTTAATTATTCCACAAAGACGGGCAGTGGGCATAACTTCGACTGTAACAAAAGTTGCGGCAGGAGCGTTAGAAAATTTTCCTGTAGCTAGAGTTGTTAATCTTAGCAATGCTTTGGCAGAATTGAAGAAAGAGGGCTTCTGGATATATGGTACTGTGGCAAATGATGGAGAACTGATTCATACAGTAAAATTTACTGGAGCTATTGTCTTGGTGGTTGGCAGTGAAGCAGAGGGTTTAAGTCTTCTAATTCAAAAAAACTGTGACGTCTTAGTTTCTATACCAATGTCGGGAAGTACGCCTAGTTTAAATGTATCAGTAGCAACGGGTATGGCCATTTATGAAATCCACCGACAACGCTGGTCAAAAAATTTGCGTATGTAGTAAAAATATAACGTTTCTCAATAGGAAGAAGATACAAGATTTGGGATTTTAGGGAACATTCGAGAAGGCTAAAGGCTACAGAATATAGGGAATCTAAGAACTTATAATATACCTCACTTAGATGGAAAATGTTATATGATTGAAAAAACAGAAGTTGCGTAGTATAACAAAGTAGAGACTAATAATATACCTGAAAATGGATTGAGCAATTTTCTGGAAATGTCGCAAGAGAACTACTGTTAAATTGCGATTTGATTAACAGTTAGATGGGGTATTTAAACCGTAGAATAAACTTCCGCGCACAACTTCATTAACAGCCTGATCTTAACAGAAACCCTGCACATTATATGTCGCGAAGCAAAACAACTGGAAGTCAGGAGTAATTTTGGGAATTTAGACCTGACTCTTAGGTGAAAGCTTTATGGGGTAAAAATCTCAACTATGTACTAGGGGGATATAAAATTGGCTGGAGTTGAATTCCCAGACTCAAGATTTAGATTGTGGTGAGTAGTAATGGTATAAGGAGTATGGGGAGTTTAGGGAGTGTGAGAAAAAAATGTATATTCTCACCAGCGACGCGAGTAGGACTACCAAGATTTATTTCTCCAGTATTGCAACCTTCTGACTCCTGCTTGAATTATAAGCTGCCAACTAATCAATCTTTATTTAATCGAAGCAAATACGTCAAAATCTCTTCTACCAGTGAATTAATCATAGATTATGAAACTAACCCTTTTCACTATCATCAAAACTCACTATAATTTGCACAGTTTAGTTTAGTTATGGATTAAACTTTCCCTAGATAGTTAGTTTATAACTTCTGAATCTGGAAGTTATAGGTATTATCAGAAATTAAAATCAGTACATTCAATAATCAATTACTAATACTCAGATTCTTAAATAACATGGAAGAAACATTGGTAAATTTTATGAACTTATCTGGAATAGCTTGGTGGGTTAAAATTTCTACTTTAAATCCCCGTTGCACTTATTATTTTGGCCCGTTTTTGACAAGTGAAGAAGCTAAAGCTGCTGAAGCAGGTTATTTAGAAGATTTAGAAACTGAAGGGGCTGAAGGTATTCAGGTGCATATTCAGCAGTGTCAACCTGTAGAGTTGACTATATATGATGATGAACTAGAGAGCAGTGGCGATCAGGTAATGGTAAATCCTGTATTTAACTAGAGCTAGGTGCGTATCATAATTTTAGATACACTCGCTGCGGTGGTCTTATAGTTTCTGTTTGTCGAGGTTTAGACCTCGATCGGTCTTGGCAATAGAGAGTTTCTATCCGCGAGACTGATAGAATTACTATTATGCCACTTATGATTAAAAGTCGAAAAAGTCAAATCTAGTTATCACTGGGAAGTCTAAAATGTGTTTGGTGATGCTCTATCCAGTTTTTAATATCTGTTAGCACTTGGTTAGGAATTTCCCAAGGAAATAAATGGGCAGTATTAGGGTAGCATTGCCAAGCAGCATTTTTGAGGTGAAGAGCAGTTTCTTGACTTGACTCAGAGGTAATATGGCGATCTCTTACCCCTGATAATACTAACGAAGGAGATTGAATCTGAGCTAGGTCAGCTAATTTATTATAACCAGCTCTTAAAGCTTGATTCAAGGATCTAGTGGCCATTCTAGAAGTTTGCAAATAAGCGGGAACTGCTTCTTGTGCTAAGTAGTGATAGGTGGCAGGAGTGTGACGTTGGATGAGATATCGAAATAGCGATCGCTTGCCAAAAGTATTAATATTCCATTGCCAACCAGGCAAAAAATAATTTATTATCCCCGCTAAACCTGTATAAAGATTATCCTGCCAAGTTATAGGTGGATGATTACTTCGAGGTCTTGCTGCTGTAGCTATTAAAATTAAACCTGCGACTTGCTCTGGGTTTCTCAAAGCTAACTCCATGCCAATAATTCCACCTAACGACCATCCTAATATTAAGCATCTGGAAATTTGCAGTTGTTCTAGAAGTTTTTCTAAGTCTATTAGATGTTGAGTCATTTCAAAGTTGGTTTTCGTAGAACTTTTGCCGTATCCTCTTAAGTCTGGAGCAATAGTTTTAAAGTTTTGACACAAAGAGTTAGTAAAGACTGACATACATTGACTTGAACCTGGATGTCCGTGGAGACAGAGAATAGGAAAACCTTCTCCTTGGATGTGAAAATGTAGTTCAGCAGGTTCAATAATAATTTTTCTTTGTTGAGCAATGACTCTATTTCCCCACATTTATTTCTTTTTTAATTCCTAAGTTTTCCATTCATTCAATCAGAGTAACTCCCCGAATATTTGCTAATTCTACCAAATTTCCTATTTGTTCGCTTAATGTTAAGAGTTCATTGTATTCTGTATCTGTTATACCAATTCCTAAAAGTAACGCTATACTTGGGTACTACTTCAGTTATTAAGTAATTAACACAACTAGAATAACTTTTTTGCAGGCTTTGATCTACGAATACTGTTAATTATTCTTATTTTTACTACTCCCCTACTCCCGTACCAAAAAAGTGTAGAAAAGTTTTTGAGAAATGGTATTACTCCCTTACTCTCCTAATTTTAGGATGAGAATCAGATTTTTCCTATCATCAAATCTTTCCATCCATCACTCTTGAGTGCAAAACCACAAACATTTTCATTCTATGAAGCTCCTAAAAAAATTGGCGCGTCAAAGGATTTTCGGTTGCATCCTCACAATTTTTGTGATAAGTTAAATTTTAAATGGGGTTACTTGCCCAATTATATGACTTTTTATTCAACTAAAAAAATATAGCTTTGATCGCGATAGCTCAGGTCTGAGAAAGGAAAATCAAGGAAAAAGATACTGTTAGGGGTTCTGGGGTTCTATATAACTTCTGACTTCTGACTTCTAACTTCTAACTTCCAACATCTCCAGTAACTCCGCCTCACTCAACTGTTTCACCCCCAACTTTTTTGCCTTCTCTAACTTAGAACCTGCGTCCTCTCCCACCACAACAAAATCAGTCTTAGAACTTACCGAACTTGTCACCTTACCACCAGAATTTTGAATCAAACTTTTCGCCTCATCTCGCTTCAAGGTTGGCAAAGTTCCCGTCAATACAAAAGTCTTCCCTACTAAAAAACTACTTTCAACTTTTTCCACATTATCTGTAGAGTCTTTAGTCTCCAAAGTCACTCCAGCAGTTTCCAAACCTGCTACCAAATTCTGATTTGCTGGTACCTGGAACCACTGTTCCACAGATTGAGCAATTTCTGGACCAATACCATACAGTGCTTCAATATCACTTGCCTTTGCTTGCCCTAACTGTGCCACAGTTGGGAACTTCTGAGTCAACAACTCTGCATTCACACTACCCACATGACGAATACCCAAACCATAAAGCACCCGCCCCCAGGGTTGAGCCTTAGAAGTAGCGATCGCCTCCACCAACTTACTCGCCGACTTTTCCCCCATTCGTTCCAAGGTAGTCAAATCTGCTACAGTCAAATTATACAAATCTGCTACAGACTTAACCAAACCACCATTAACCAACTGCTGCACCAACTTTTCCCCCAAACCATTAATATCCAGAGCGCCCCTAGACGCCCAATGTGCTAATGAACCCCGGAGAATAGCGGGACATGAAGCATTAATACATCGAGTTACTGCCTCATCTCTAGGTTTAATCACAGGTTGACTACATTCTGGACAGTGAGTGGGCATTTGAAATCTTGTAGCATCTGTTGGTCGTAATTCTGGTAAAACTCTGACCACTTCTGGTATAATCTCCCCTGCCTTGCGAACTATTACAGTGTCCCCAATATGTAAGTCCAGTTCTGCCAGGCGATCGCTATTATGTAGTGATGCCCTTTGTACGGTTGTCCCTGCCAACTGGACTGGTTTTAATTCGGCCACGGGAGTCAGCGCCCCAGTACGGCCTACTTGAACTGTAACTGCTTGGACAATAGTGGGAATTTCCTCGGCGGGATATTTGAGAGCGATCGCCCAGCGAGGGAATTTTTGAGTAAATCCTAATTTTTTTTGTAGTGGTAAAGAGTTAAGTTTAACTACTACTCCATCAGTTAAATAAGGTAAATTTTTTCGTTCCTTATCCCAGTATTGATAATATGCTGTAACTTCATCTAAAGAGGAACAAAGTTTACGGTTAGGGTTAACTTTAAAACCGAATTTTTGGAGTAATTCTAAATATTCCCATTGAGTAGAAAATTGAGAAAATTCCGATTTATTTTCTTCTAAATAAAGTGTATAAGCAAAAAAATCTAATCGGCGTTGAGCGACTATTTTTGAGTCTAATTGTCTTAAAGTACCTGCTGCTGCATTACGGGGATTTGCAAATAGAGTTTCTCCAATTTTTTCTCTTTCAGTATTAATATTTTCAAATACATTTACTGATAAAAAAGCTTCACCCCGAACTTCTACTATTGCAGGCGGATTATCAATTTTAAGTTTTAAGGGAATACTATTAATTGTCTTGACATTTTGAGTAATATCTTCCCCCATAATTCCATCACCGCGAGTAGCTCCTCGTATTAATAAACCATTTTCATAAGTTAGAGCTAAAGCAGAACCATCAATTTTTAATTCACAAACATAATCAATATTTCCCAGGTCTATTTCATCAGAATGAGAGCCATTGTTAAGGTCATAATTTTGAGTTTTTACTTCTAATTTTTGAATTTTGACTTTTGAATTTTGACTTTTCCAACGTTCTTGCCAACTTTTTAATTCTTGAATATTAAAAGCATTTTCCAAACTATAAAGAGGAATATTATGTTTGATTGATACAAATTTAGTTGCTGGTTTTGCTCCCACTCTTTGAGTCGGACTATCTGGCACAATTAATTGAGGATATTGGGTTTCTAATTCCTGTAATTCTCGAAGTAGGCGATCGTAAACAGCATCTTCCATAATTGGGTTATCAAGAACATAGTAAGCATAACCAGCTTCTTGAAGTTTTCCCCTTAATTGTTGAGTGTATTGCTCAATTTCTGGTGTTAATTTTGCCACGATTTATTGTTTCCTTACCTCAATTTTAGACAAAACAAATTAATGAGCACCAATTTACTCATCAGAAAAAAACCTTTTTAAATAGATTACACTCTTCGGAAAGACTGAGTTAACTACAAATACATAACTGCTACCTTTTGTCAAGTTTTATGTTAAGAAAGATATTTATAAACTATAGCTTTTTCAGGAGATGAAAAAAATTTCGATTTAGTCTTTCAAACATCTAGCTTTAGTCTTCGGTACTGATAACTGATAACTGATTAAACCAGAGCTTTTTCAGGAGATGAAAAAAATTTCGATTTAGTCTTTCAAACATCTAGCTTT